>NZ_JBBKBG010000020.1:0-46701 GCF_037892545.1 Pseudogracilibacillus sp. ICA-222130 | reverse complement strand
ATCGATCGCTCATTTTTGAACGATATGGGCCTGAGTGGACTCGAACCACCGACCTCACGCTTATCAGGCGTGCGCTCTAACCAGCTGAGCTACAGGCCCATCATATTAGTTATAATGGAGCGGGTAGGGGGAATCGAACCCCCGACATCAGCTTGGAAGGCTGGAGTTTTACCACTAAACTACACCCGCATGTAAAAGTAAATGTTTTTTTGCGACAAGTTCAATCTTAACATATTCAGAACTTAATTGCAACAAATTTGTTTATTTATTTTTTGGTGCGGTCGAGAGGACTTGAACCTCCACCGAGTAAACCCGACTAGGCCCTCAACCTAGCGCGTCTGCCATTCCGCCACGACCGCAGAAAGTATATGTGCTTTCAAGTAATATGCGTTTATGACATTACTTCACTTACTCAGTTATCTCTTTATTAAGGTGAGCCATACAGGATTCGAACCTGTGACCCTCTGATTAAAAGTCAGATGCTCTACCACCTGAGCTAATGGCTCCTATTTATGTTTCGCATGATCAAGCATCAAAACTAGGCAACTCATTAACTAACAGAGCATCAAGTTTGAAATACTTTAAACTCATTTGAAAAAGAAATGGCTGGGCTACTAGGATTCGAACCTAGGAATGACGGAACCAAAATCCGTTGCCTTACCGCTTGGCTATAGCCCAATCATTACTTAATGATTCGGTTAAAATTAAAGTGACCCCTACGGGATTCGAACCCGTGTTACCGCCGTGAAAGGGCGATGTCTTAACCACTTGACCAAGGGGCCATGAATTCTAATGGCGGAGAAGGAGGGATTTGAACCCTCGCGCCGCGATAGCGACCTATACCCTTAGCAGGGGTACCTCTTCAGCCTCTTGAGTACTTCTCCATAATGGCTCCACAGGTAGGGTTCGAACCTACGACCGATCGGTTAACAGCCGATTGCTCTACCACTGAGCTACTGTGGAATATGATTGTTTGCATCCATTCGGATAATCTGTATCTTCATAATTATACAAAGTATTCACTTCGTCTGTAAATTACTTAGTTACTGATGATTTTGTACAAACAAATAATAAATGCTACTTTATTACTATATTTAATTGTACTCAGAAATGCAAGTTTTTTGATGTTTGCATTTTCGCCTTATCGCTTGCGCTTATTGTTCTATCATGTGTTATATACTAATATTCATCAGAACGTTTTATAACACTTTTTTTGTAACAGCAAGAACTACTATACATGAATTACTTTTCAATGTCAACAGTTTTAAATTCTTTTTTGAAAAAGTTTTAAATTCCGTTTGTCTTAAATTAATTTATCATGTTTTATGCTGTTTCGTCAATTAATATACTAAAGCGTACAACGGTTTTTTAACCGCTTCGTTTGACACTAGAAATTATATTACATCGTTTTTATTTTATATGCAATCATTTTGATGCTCGCTACAAATTGATTGTTTTTTTCGAATTGTCTTTACTTTATATCAACATTATAAAAAGCTTTGTTTCATCATGTTTCCTCCAATTCTTCTCTCCTTTCTTTTACTATGTAATGATATAATAAACATAAACTTATATCGAAAGAAGGTGTTTTACGATGCACTATTTCATGAAAAACCTTTTTATCGGTATGTCCAACAATAAGACACTTCAAACAATGGCACAAAAATGGGGATACCGAATTGTCGCCGATCAATTCATTGCTGGAACAAATTTAGAAGACGCCTTAGAAACCGTCCGAACATTAAATGCAAAAGGATTTAGTTGTACGGTTGACCACTTAGGGGAATTCGTTACAGAAAAAGAGGTATCTATTCAAGCGAAAGAAAAGATCATTCAATTTATGCACTGTATAAATGAGGAACAACTCGATTGCCATATCTCTTTAAAACTTACACAACTCGGATTAGATATTTCTGAAGAATTTTGTTTACAACTAATGAGGGAAATATTAGATGTCGCAAATAACTATCATATTTTCATCAATATTGATACAGAAGATTATGTACATTATCATGCTACAGTTCGTATTTTGAATGAATTATTATTGGACTATAAGTATGTCGGGACGGTTATCCAAAGTTATTATTATCATGCAGAGGCTTTAATGGAACAATTAAAAGATGTTCGTTTAAGAATTGTAAAAGGAGCCTATAAAGAAAGTGCTGAAGTCGCTTATCAACAAAAAGAAGAGATTGATGCACAATTCCTACACTTAGCAAAAAAACGTTTAAAAGAAGGGGGATTTACCTCTATCGCTACACATGACCATCATATGATTCGTTCTCTACTTCAATATATTGAAGAGGAAAACATTGATAAAAATAAAGTAGAGTTTCAAATGTTATATGGTTTTAGAGAAGAGCTTCAAGAAAAACTTAAAAATGAAGGGTATCGATTCACGGTTTATTTACCATATGGAGAAGATTGGTTCGGATATTTCATGAGAAGATTAGCAGAACGACCAAGGAATATGGAACTTATTATTAAAAATCAACTATATGAAAATAATAGGTTAAAAAAGAAACCGATAATTTTAACCGCTAGTACTATTGGTGTACTTGCCTTTATATGGAGAAATTTTAAAAAGAAATGATATAAATACCTTTAATAAAAAAACATCCTATCGCTTACGATGAAGCTAGGATGTTTTTTTACGATAGTTTTTTCGTCTATATAAACCAAAAAGACGAACATAAATGGGAAGATATAAATAATGAATGATGATTGCTCTATTCCCACATTTATCGTTCGTCTTCATGCTGCTCTTCTTCATAAAACGATTTAAATCCTAGCCCTAAACTAATCTCTAAAGCGTGATCGACTTGCTTCATCGTTTTTTTATCTAATCTCGTAATTTTATCTGTCAATCTTTGCTTATCTAACGTCCGTATCTGTTCTAATAAAATAACGGAGTCTCTTTCAAGTCCATGTTCTTTGGCATCTATCTCAACATGGGTAGGTAATTTTCCCTTTTGAATTTTCGCAGTTATAGCAGCGACTACAATCGTCGGGCTAAAACGATTACCGATATCATTTTGGATGACCAATACTGGCCTTACCCCACCTTGTTCAGATCCGACTACTGGTGATAGGTCTGCGAAATATATATCGCCGCGTTGTACGATCAACACGCTACACCCCGATCACTAAGCGGTCATAGGTGTTTTCGGCCTCCTCTTCAGCTAAAAATGCTTCTGAACAAAGATGTAAATTAATTTTTGCCATCTCCACATAGCCTTTTTGCATCGTCTCATGCAACTCCCGTACTTCGTGTTTATACTCAATATAACTTTTCGTTGCATGATAAATTAATTCATTAATGTCTTTATTCTCGTGCTTCGCCAAAATATCTACTTCCGCAAATAGTTTTTTAGGTAGTGTAATGCGTAACTCTTCAAATCGATTTGGCAACACCCAACACCTCCATTAATCCGTGAAGTTCCTAACATATTTCTTTTATAATAGCATGTTATCTATGCTTATGCAAAAAGAATTCAGTAAATTTGTCTTTTTTTCAGTAATATTGTCGAGGTACTCGACTTGTTATCATACACGGAATTTCGTAATTGATTGTTTCTAGATAATTTGCTACTTCATCCATGTCGATGAACGCATCGCCCTCGCCACCTATTAATGTAACTTTTTCTCCCACTTCATATGGTCCATCTAAGCGCACCATCATTGAATCCATACAGATTCTTCCGACAATCGGCATTCTTTTACCAGCAACGAGCACTTCAAAACCTTGTAATTTTCTTGTCCAACCATCTGCATATCCAATTGGGATCGTACCAATCCACATGTCTGTTTCAGCGACAAAGTTTGCGCCATAGCCGACAAAGTCCCCTGCTTTAATTTTTTTTACTTGGACCAGTTCACTATATAAAGAATAGGCCTGTTCTAATGTAACATTATTTAACTGTCTGATTTCCGCAGATGGATATAAACCATATAAGGAAACACCAAATCTCGTATATCGTTTCATTTTTTCAGGATATTGAATTCCTGCCGCACTGTTACCGACATGTGTCATGATTGGTTCGTCGTGTATATTCGCTAAAATATGCAACATCTTTTCGTAATTTTTATATTGTCTATGGAAATGGGCACTATCAATAACATCTGCTGTAGCGAAATGAGTAAAAGCACCTGTTAACTTTAGTTGTGGATTTCTATGGATTGCTGTGACGATTTGTCGTAATTCTTCTTCTGTACAAATTCCTGTACGGTTCATTCCCGTTTCAAATTCCACATGTATGTGTAAAGGGGCTTCAAATTGCATCTCTTTTACCGCTTCTACCCATGCATGTTCATAGACGTTTATCGTTATATGATGTGATGCGGCAACATGGGCATCTTCTGGATGGACACGACCGACAACTAAAATTGGTGCGACAATTCCATGCTTCCGTAAATGAATTGCCTCTTCTAATAAAGCTACCATTAAAAAGTCTACCCCTGCATTAAGTAGCACATTTGCCACTTCTACACTCCCATGACCGTATCCATCAGCTTTCACAACGCCCATTACATGGCTTTCATCGTCTAATAAACTTTGTAACTGACGTATATTATGTCCAATCGATTGTAAATTTATGACTGCTTTTGTGCGACGATACATAAAATACCCCTTTCTACATCTGTATGTTCATTTCTTTCGAATATTTTGTTAAATGTTAATATGATTAAATTTTACTTTATGATTAGGGATATTTCAATTATATTTATCGTTATATAAAGATAAATAGTTAATGTTATTCACCTATCATGATCATTCATAAATGACGAAGGATGAATCGTTCTAAAAGATGTTTATAATTGTCTGTCACAATTATTTGTACATACGTTTATTTGATCCCTTTTCCTTCTAATGAATTTGCTACTTCTGTTAACTGTTCTGTAGACATCGTTTCACTAGCAACATAATATTTGATGCCGTTTTTTGTCCATTCTATCGTTCCATTTGATACGGCGGCAACGGAATCTTTCATTTCCACCATTTCTCCATATACTTCTTCTGTATAGGTTTCATCTTTTACTGCTTCGTTTTCTTGAATGAGCGTAAACGAATCGTCCCCTTCAAATGTCATAATAATTCTCTTTCCATCTTCTGTTGGTATTTCTTTTTCCTCGACTAAAGTCGCACCAAATGTTTCCAGCGGATATTGTACTTCCAACACATTTGAATCAACTTCTCCATCCACACTAGTATGTAGGCTCTCTAGCACTTTATCTTTGTGAAATGTCCCCTCCTCAAATGCAACATCTGTTTCTGCATTGGAGAAAATTACTTCAATCAATGTATTTTTTTCCTCGTCTAGTACATGTACCGCTTGTGGGAGCAATGTCTTTTTATTAATATAAATTTCTTCCGACGGCAAATTAGATTGATGTTCATAATTTGTTTTCGCCTCAAACAAATAATAATCATCCATTTCCGTAAATGTCACTTCTTTATCTTCCATTATATCGCGAATGACGGATTGGTATAAATATGGTTGACTACTGTTTTCAGGCCATTCCGATTGAAACTTAAAGGTCTTTTTTATATCGGGCGTTAATACAAACACCCCTTCATCATTTTTCAAAATAATTTGCCCTGTTTTTTCTTCTTCATTCATTAAGGTTACTTTGAAATGATCGTTCTCCTCTTTTTTGTATAAAACTTCTACATCATATGTGCGTGGTTCTTTTCCTGTATGCATGGTCATCTTCGCTTCCATCTTATAGCTCGTCATATCTTCGAGCTCTGATGATAACTTTTCTACGATTGATTCCTTCGATGTATTAGAACAAGCTGCTAATAAAATAATTGCGAGCATCGTCAAAAATGTTGCTAATATCCGTTTCACATTTTTTCTCCCCTTCCTCTATAGTTCGTACAACATATATATGAGAGAAAAAATGTACTTATGCTTTTATGTTAAAACAACTTGTGCAACTGCATAATGTTCACTATGTGAAATAGATAAGAAAATATCATGTGAAGCGCCTTGCACAAACATTTCCGGTGCACCACATTCATTAGATAAAATTTCAATATGTTGCAAGCTCAATTTACCAAGCCCTGTTCCTGCTGCTTTTGCATATGCTTCTTTCGCTGCAAAACGTCCCGCAACATACTCAAGTTTTCTTCGTTCCGTTGACAATGTCGTATAGTGGATATATTCATTTTCTGTTAAAATTCGTTTCACAACACGGCTATTTTTATCTATCGCTTTTTTCATTCTTGTTATTTCTACAATATCAATTCCTATTCCTTTTACCATATAAGTTACCTTTCCTTCATTTTTAGTCCATTCTATCATATCATTAATATGTAATATTCCTATTATTTGGAGGGAAGTCATATGTTCATCCGAACAGAGCGTAGCATTAAAGAGTTTTTTGAACTATATCCTGTCGTTTCCATCATCGTTATAATCCATTTCGTTTTATGGGCGAGCTTTTCTTTATTACGCCTTCCGATTGGTGCGATGATTTTTGATTTAGGAATCGGCCATAATATTTCAGTATCGCATGGGGAATATTGGCGGCTCCTTACCCCTGTGTTCTTACACGCACAATTCGGGCATCTAATTTTCAACTCATTTGCGCTTGTCATTTTTGGTCCTGCACTTGAAAGAATGTTAGGTATTCCTAAATTTATTTTCGTTTATCTATTTGCAGGAATTGTCGGAAATCTTGGTACATACATTATTGATCCGACTTCATCGGTACCACACTTAGGTGCTTCAGGGGCCATTTACGGCTTATTCGGTCTTTATATTTATATGGTATGGATGCGAAAAGATTTAATAGACAGAGGTAGTGCCAATATTGTAACAGTCGTTTTTGTGATTGGATTTGTTATGACATTTATCCAGCCGAATATTAATATCGCTGCACATATATTCGGATTTATTGCCGGCTTTGCAACTGGACCAATTATTTTAAAACATGCAGTTCCATTCTTTATTGCGAGTGTTCGTGTGAAACGACGTGACGATGATGAGATTGGATTTGATCCAGACCGTTGGAAGAAAAAGCGTCGTCAACCATCTGCGTTACGAAAAAATATTTTTTGGATTATTTTAATTGTGTTAGTTGTGTTCGGTCTCATCGGGAAGTACTTTTAGTCTGTTCTTTTCTTACCGATACGGTTCTGTTAAAATTAAGAGAGAACATGTGAAAGTGAAATTGATATGGAGGAGAAATGGTGGTGTCAATCATTGTTTGAATTATTACTGCATGAACATTCACTTTATGCCTTGTTTAAACTTCATTGGCTCATCCTTATATTGGCCATCGTTTATTTTTATGTGAAAAATGTTATCCAGTCACCTTTATATAATGTGACCACATGGCAAAAAACATATTTTTTTACGGCAGTTTTTTTAGGCTTCCTTATAAAGTGTACACCACTAGATGTATTAGGAAGTCATTATTTCTTTAGTGTACATGTTTTCCAAATGTCTTTTGCATATTTCGTTATTATTCCACTACTTATTTTATCTTTACCAGTAAACTTTTTACGAAAGTATATTTGGGGACATCGAACAAAGTTTGCATTAAATATTTTAGCACATCCATGGTTAACACTCGTTACATTCAATGGATTGCTTACTTTATATTTAATTCCATCTGTTTTTAACTTAGTTCATATGAATGTGATCGTAGTATATATTGTACAGGTCATTATTTTTTTCAGTGCTGTATTCATGTGGTGGGTAATTATTCATCCTGTCCCAGAAATTAAAGGGTTCGGACATTTAATGCGTGCATTGTATATTTTCTTAGCTTCTGTTGCACTGTTTCCAATCGGATTTTTCTATGTTATTATTCAAAACGAGTTTTTTCCGATGTATATAGAGACTGCCGGTACATTTTTCCCTGCCTTTACGGCTGTCTATGACCAACAGGCTGCAGGAGGCATTTTGAAATTAATTCAATTAGCAAGTTATGCTGTTGCGTTATTAGCTATATTATTTAAGTGGGGAAAAATAGAGGAAGATAGAGAAGGAACGGTAGACGATGAAAACATTCGTTATGTGCGTGGTGTCGTCGTTCATTTAAATAAAAAGAAATAAAGGTTGGGGCATTAGTAGCTAAAACCGTTTATGGAACGCGTTTTTCGAACTAGTTGTGCCCCAACTTTTTTATTGAACAAATTCTAATTCAGGCATCCATTGTGACATATGTTCTTCTATTTCCTTATAATGTTTTTGTGCATCTTTCAGCTGTTTATCTGTTAATTCATGCATCGGAATCACTTTAAAATTGCGCCAGTTTTCATAAAAATTGTATGTCGGTAAAAATTGTGGTGTATGGAGTTCGATGCTGACATCGTCTCCTTCCACTATCTTCTTCACGGTAAAACGAAACATCCCGCCAATTAAACGATGCAACTCATCCTGTCCAGATAAAAAATTACCTAAGGAATAAATGACCAGTGTTTCATTTCCATTTTTCCCTTCTATCCATTCTGTCGGTTGCAACACATGTGGATGATGCCCTAAAACAGCGTCTACTTCCAAATCAGCAACGAATTGTACGAGGTCTTTTTGTGCATCGTTTGGCAATCGATTATATTCGTCACCAAAATGCAAACTAATGATTGTGACATCCGCTTCTGATTTTGCCTGTTTGATGTCTGCGGCAATGTTATCTTTATCAATTAGATTAACTAAATAATCTTTCCCTTTTGGTACTGGTATACCATTTGTTCCGTACGTATATGCAAGAAATGCAACATCGATTCCTTCTTCTGTTTCCACGACACGCAATTTTTCCGCATCTTTTTTATCTTTATATGCACCGACATAGGGCATATTTATTTGATCCCAATGTGCGAGTGCATTTTGAATCGCTTCTTCTCCACGGTCTAATGTATGATTGTTTGCCAGTGAAACAATATCTACACCACTCTCTTTCAATGCATCGCCAATTTCTGTCGGGCTATTAAATTGTGGATAAGAAGACAAACCAATTTCTTCCCCGCCAATCATCGTCTCTTGATTTGCGAAGGTAATCGTACTTTCTTTTAAATACGGTTTAACGAGTTCTGACATCGGCATAAAATCATATCCATCATCTGTTTTGGCATCTTTATATACGGTATCATGGAGCAACACATCTCCAATAGCCGCAATCGTTATTTCCGTTTCCTCTTTTTTAGGGGTTTGTTCGGCTTCTCGTTGTGCTTCATTCATAACCGGAGCTTCTTCCGATTCTTTTGCTACATTATTTGTTGTTTCTTTTTCTACATTATTCGTTTCTGTTTCGTCTTCCTGTTCATGCTGTACAATTGTATGTTCTAAGGAAATCTCCTTCGGTCCACATGCCGCTAATATGACAACGAGCATGATGAATAGGAAAACGGTTCTTTTCATCTTCATGGTGCAAATCCTTTCTACATCTGAATAGAAAACTGCTTCTAAAATGGTGCATCATAATTTTATAACTTGTTATTAATAATCAAGTCTTTCTATAATGGTCGCATTTGCCATTCCCATTCCTTCACAAATCGCGAGTAATCCATACTTACCGTCGCGTCGTTCTAATTCATGTAATAAAGTAACGAGCAATTTCGTCCCTGTCGCTCCTAATGGATGTCCTAAAGCAATCGCTCCACCATTTACGTTCAATTTTTCCTCTTTTGCATTGTCTATTTCTTGAAGCCATGCCAAAGGGACCGAGGCAAATGCTTCGTTTACTTCATATAAGTCGATTTCATCCATCGTTATGTTGGCTCTTTTTAGCACATTTTTTGTCGCTGCAATCGGTCCTGTTAACATCAATGTCGGATCTGAACCAACGACAGACCTTGCGACAATTTTTGCACGCGGGCGAAGTCCAAGTTTTTCCGCTTTTTCACGAGACATTAATAATACAGCACTTGCTCCATCACTCATTTGACTCGCATTTCCTGCTGTAACTTTCCCATCTTCCTGAAAAACGGCTTGTAAATTCGCTAACGTTTCTAGTGAACTATTTTGTCGAGGTCCTTCGTCCACTTTAAAAATAGTGCCATCTTCTAGTTCAATCGGTATGATTTCATCGGAAAACTTTTCTTCCTTTATTGCTTTTAATGCTTTTTCATGGCTTTTCACAGAAAATGTGTCTAATTGTTCTCGTGATAGTTTCCATTTTTCTGCGATGAGTTCTGCGGATATTCCTTGATTTACAATACGATGTTTTTCTAGTAATCTTTCACTATGCTTTGTCTCTCCAATATTTTGAAACATCGGTGCGCGTGTCATACTCTCTACCCCACCTGCAATAACAACATCCATATCCCCTGCCATGATTGCTTGTGCAGCAAAGTGAACAGCTTGTTGACTTGATCCACATTGACGGTCGATCGTGACACCCGGAACGGTCGTCGGAAAACCAGCCATTAAAGAGGACGTCCGTGCGACATTCATCGCTTGTTCCCCTATTTGTGTAACAGAACCAATAATGACATCTTCCACCATATCCTTTTCAATCGATGCTCGTTGAACTAACGCTTCCAACACGTCTGCAAGCAATTCATCTGAACGATAATGAGCTAATGCTCCGTTTCTTTTTCCTACTGCCGTTCGACATCCTTCAACAATCACCACTTCACGCATATTCTCACCCCACATCCATTCATTAATTACATTGTACTATTATTTTTCATTTCATGTAATGCTTATGGCAAATCAGACGTAATTTTCTGAATTATTATATATGTTATGGTATGATAATGCTAGAATGAAATGCATACGGAGGGATTTGTCGTGAAACGATATTTAACGACGATTTTCGTTATTGCTAGTATGATTGTTGTCTTTATCGGCATGAAATCTGAAGTAAGATGGGCGGGCATCGCTACATGGGCAATTGCCTTTTTGTTACTAATATTTGCTGCCTATTTCACGAAATACATTCCGAATAAAAAAAACAATGAAGAGCAGGAACGTAATTTTGTAGAAAGTGAGTGACCAACATGAAAAAATTCGCAGTATTTTTATCGATGAAAGATGAAGAAAAAAGCGCAACACACCGTCAAGCTCATTTAGACTTTTTAGACGAAATGAGAAAATTAAACCGAGTATTACTTTTCGGTCGTTTTCCAGATGGAAGTGGAGGCCTCGTCGTTTATGAAGCTGAGACGCGAGCAGAGGTAGAAGCTTGGGTGAAGGAAGATCCTTACATTACACTTGGTGCAAGAGATTATTCTATTCATGAGTGGGATATGCAGACAGATCACGACTTCGTGCGTAAAGACTAGACTTCAGTAAACGCAGAAAAGTGGAGTTGAAGCGGGTGGCGGATGCAATAAATGGTGGTACAGATGCGACTACGTGGGAAACGGATGCAATAAATGGTGGTACAGATGCAACTTCGCGGAAAACGGATGCAATAAACAGCAGAACAGATGCAACTTCGCGGGAAACGGATGCAATAAATAGTGGAACAGATGCAACTTCGCGGGAAATGGATGCAATAAATAGCAGAACAGATGCAACTTCGCGCTAAACGGATGCAATAAATGGTGGGACAGATGCAATTTCGCGGGAAACGGATGCAATAAATAGTGGAACAGATGCGACTTCGTGCTAAACAGATGCAATAAATAGTGGGACAGATGCAACTTCGCGGGAAACAGATGCAATTAACAGCAAAACAGATGCAACTTCGCGGAAAATGGATGCAATAAACAGCAGAACAGATGCAACTTCGCGGAAAATGGATGCAATAAATAGCAGAACAGATGCAACTTCGCGGAAAACAGATGCAATTAATAGCAGAACAGATGCAATAAACAGCAGAGCAGATGCGACTTCGAGGAAAATGGATGCAATAAACAGTGGAACAGATGCAACCCGACGCAAAACGGATGCTATAACAACACGCCACCAAAATCAATAAAGGACCAACACTTCATAAAGAGCGTTGGTCCTTTATTTTATCTATTTATTTTTCGACATTTTATCGCGTTTATTTTTATCTAAATATTTTTTACGTAAACGAATTGATTCAGGTGTTACTTCACAATATTCATCGTCACTTAAATATTGAATTGCTTCCTCTAATGACATGGAACGTGTTTTACGAATAATAGATGTTTGGTCTTTGTGCGCAGAACGAATATTCGTTAAATGTTTTTCGCGCGTAATATTCACCGTTAGATCATTTTCACGGTTATGTTCTCCAACGATCATTCCTGCATATACTTCTGTTCCTGGTCCTACAAAGATTGTTCCACGATCTTCCAAATGCAAAATTCCGTATGCTGTCGCCTTGCCATTTTCTAGTGCAACGAGGACACCTTGACGACGGCCACCAACATAGCCTTTTACAACTGGAGCATATCCGCTGAAACTATGGTTTAAAATACCATATCCACGAGTTTGCGACATGAACTCTGTCATATAACCGAGTAATCCACGAGATGGAACCGTGAAAATAAGACGAACTTGCCCGTTTCCATCATTGATCATGTCGAGCATTTCTCCCTTACGTTCCCCGATCGACTCCATTATACTACCAGTATATTCCTCTGGCACATCAATTTGTACTCGCTCCATCGGTTCGCAAATTTTTCCATCTATTTCCTTCGTAATTACTTGTGGCTTGGAAATTTGTAATTCATATCCTTCACGACGCATATTTTCAATTAAAATAGATAAGTGGAGCTCCCCACGCCCAGAAACAATCCACGCATCTGGTGATTCTGTCGGTGTAACACGTAAACTTACATCCGTTTCCAGTTGTGTTAATAAACGTTCTTCAATTTTTGCTGATGTAATATATTTACCTTCTTTTCCTGCAAACGGACTGTTATTCACTAAAAACGTCATTTGTAATGTTGGTTCATCAATATGCAATAACGGTAAAGCTTCTAAATGATCTGCCGGGCAAATCGTTTCACCAATATTAATATTTTCCATACCAGAAACTGCCACAATGTCCCCAGCTTTCGCTTCTTTAATTTCTAAACGTTCTAAGCCGAAGAAACCGAATAGTTTGGTTACCCGGAAACTTTTTTCTGTTCCATCCTGTTTTATTAAAACGACACGGTCCCCTACTTTAATCGTACCACGGTGGACACGTCCAATACCGATACGACCAACATAATCGTTATAATCTAATAATGTCACTTGTAATTGTAATGGTTCCTCTACATTATCAACAGGTGCTGGAATATGTTCAATAATCGTTTCAAAAATTGGATCCATCGTTTGTTGTTGGTCTTCAGGCTCTCTTCCAGAAGTTCCGTTTAATGCAGATGCATATAACACAGGAAACTCCAGTTGATCATCATCTGCACCAAGGTCAATAAATAAATCGAGCACTTCATCAACGACATGCTCTGGTCGTGCGTTCGGACGGTCAATTTTATTTAATACGACAATCGGTTTAATTTTTGCCTCTAATGCTTTCTTTAAAACGAAACGCGTTTGTGGCATGGTCCCCTCATAAGCATCTACGACTAAAATAACTCCATCTACCATTTTTAAAATTCGCTCAACTTCTCCCCCAAAGTCCGCGTGTCCTGGTGTATCTAAAATATTAATCGTCGTTTCGCCATGACGAACGGCTGTATTTTTAGATAAAATGGTAATACCACGTTCTTTTTCTATATCATCAGAGTCCATCGCTCTTGATTCAACTTGTTCATGTTCTTGAAAAATCCCTGAGTACTGTAATAACTGATCGACTAATGTCGTTTTTCCATGGTCAACGTGAGCAATAATTGCGATATTTCGAATATCTTCTCTTAAATTCATTCATGTACGCTCCCTATATTAAGTATCTTAAAGCGTACTTAGTATACATGATGCTATGCGTCTTGTCATGTATTTTTAACTAAAAAATAGGATAAAAATATAATTTCCGCTTAATTTCGATCTATTGGTGAACTGCTCGATGTACCATATCGTTCGACAAAAGTGAAAATATCCATCTCCCCAAAAGGTTCCCGTTCCTCCTGTATTGGTACATCTATTTTATTTTCACTATGTGCAACACATGTATCTGCTGAAGGTATCGCAAGCAATCTTTCATAAGAAATCGGTTCACTACAAACGCGACAAATCCCATATGTTCCATCTTCCATTGCATGTAATGCTTCGTTAATATTTTCCAATTCCTCCTCTGCATGTCGTTGAAAGGTTGCAGACCTTTCTTTATCATATAACTCCGTTGCCTGATCACCCGGATGGTTATCATAATTCGATAACTCTCCTGTCATTTCTTCACTAATCTCCTCTGATCCGACTTTTTCAATCATTTCTGTTTGCCGCTCAAGCAACATCTCCTTTAATTTTTCCTTCCTTCTATTCGTTAACATCGAATCCCTCCTAAATAAAACGTCCTTTGTATACTATGCATCAACACACATTTTTGATTCTTTAATTTCCTAACAATTTTATGTTAAAATATGCATATGCATCATTTTCTTAATTCTCTAAAAATTTATAGGGAGGAAATAGTATATGACCGAAAAAGCGACGATTGGTTTTATCGGAATTGGAGTGATGGGCGAAAGCATGGCACGTCATTTAATGAATGCCGGCTATCCATTACATATTTTTACTCGTACGAAAAAAAAGGCACATACATTAATGGAAGAAGGCGCGATTTGGGAAGACTCTGTTACAAACATCGCCAAAAAATCTGACATTATTATTACGATAATCGGTACACCAAAAGATGTGGAAGATGTATATTTTAACCGTAACGGTCTTATTGCCCATGCAAAACCAGGTACATATTTAATCGATATGACGACTTCCAAACCTTCCTTAGCAAAAGAAATTTATGAAAAAGCAAAAGAAAAAGATTTACACGCGCTTGATGCACCTGTTTCTGGTGGGGATGTCGGTGCCAAAAATGCTAAATTAGCTATTATGGTCGGTGGCGAAGAAAATGTTTTCCGTGAGATGTTACCAATATTTCAAATAATGGGAGAAAATATTCGCTTACAAGGTCCTGCTGGAAGTGGACAACATACGAAAGCAGTAAATCAAATCTCGATTGCACCAGCAATGGTTGGACTTTGTGAAGCATTAATGTATGCCAAAAACGCTGGGCTTGATCCGAAAGAAGTACTTGCCTCCATTTCTACAGGCGCTGCCGGAAGTTGGTCCATGGACAATTATGCACCGAGAATGATCGACGGCAATTTTGACCCTGGATTTGCGATCAAACATTATATTAAAGATATGAAAATTGCACTCGAATCTGCAAAAGAAATGAACATGCAAACACCTGGCTTAGAGCTTGCTTTAACGATGTATGAAAAGCTAGCGGAAATCGGGGAAAGTGAAAACGGTATTCATGCATTATTAAAATATTATGAGGAATAATTAAAAAAGTGGAACAGTGAAAGACGGCGTTCGTCTTCGTATCTGTTCCACTTTTTCATTGGATTATTTACTTTTTGCATCTGCATATTGTTGTACGACAAATGCTAAATCATCATTTCCAAACAACTGTAATACGTGTTGCACAATTTCCACACTAATTTCTTCCGACTCTTTTTTTGACACCGTCTGTTCTAATGCTTCTGTAATTGCATTATTTTTGCGTTCATGCGGGTATGCTTCTTCATATACAACATAAGGGTCAAGATCATGATTCACACACCACTGCGTAAAAATTAATACCATCATTTTTTCATCGTTTGTATATTGGTCAATAATAAATTGATCACGTTCACTACGTTTCATCCTCATCACCCTTTTTACATTACATTTCATTTTTCTTCCTGTATAAAAAGATATTTCATACTTCTTTTTCCACTTCATTCTCTAGAATATACAATAGATAAAAAAATGCCAAATAAAACAAAATAAAAGAGGTTACAATACTTTTCTATCCCCAATCATATGACCTTTTTCTCATGATGCACATGTTAATATGAGTGAAAAGGATGGTCTTTGCAAAAGGATGTTTTAGCTTATATAAAATGTGGTACATAATTATGAATAAGTATGAGGAGGAATACAAATGAAGAAAGTTTTACTAACTATTTTTTCAGCAATGTTACTCATTGTATTAAGTGCATGTGGCAATAATTCAAACGATGTAAATGCCACCAATAATAATACAAACAATGAGACTGAGACAGAGACAGAAAACGTCGAGAACAATGAAGCAAACAATAACGGAGAAGAGGCGGAAGAAGAAACTGACAATGCCGAGGGAAATAGCGATGCGGAAGAACTTCTCCAAAAAGCGACGGAAGCGAATAATAATCTAGAAAGTTTTTCAGTAGAAGCAGATATGAAACAATTAATGGTGATGGACGGAGAAGAGATGGATATTAATTCCACCACATCCATGGACATCATCATGAACCCTATGACGATGAAACAGACGATTGTTACAGATATTCCTGATGCTGGAAAGCAAGAAACAGAGTCATATTTTACAAAAGACGGCTATTTTATGTTAGATCCTGAATCTGATACTTGGATGAAATTACCTGATGAAATAACAGGCCAGCTACTAGCTCAAGTCGAAGCACAAGCAAATGTTGAGCAACAATTAGTACAAATGAAACCACTTATGAAGGATTTTACAGCGGAAGAAAAAGATGATCATTATTTATTAATTTTTAAATCGGATGATGAAACATTAGATGATTCACTCATGGAAGTGATTCAAGCATCTCTTCCAGATGAAATGCAAATGATGGGAGATATTTTTGAGAATGCGACATTTAATTCTCTGAATTATGAAATGAAGATTGATAAAGATAATTATTATGTACAAGCATTAAATATGACGATGGATATGGATATGAAAATGGAAGAACAAGATATAAACTTAAACCAAGATATGAAAATGACATATTCAAATTACAACGGGGTGGATGAAATCGTCGTACCAGATGACGTTATTGAAAACGCAGAAGAAATAGAGATGTAATATAGTGGTTGGTATATGAAAACAATCCACCATTCATAAATAGTTTTTCCTTTATCATGTTTATGGGCAGCTAGTGAAAATAATGACACTAGCTGCCCATTCAACTTTCTTTTTCGTACGGCCTTCAACCAAACAAATAATATATGTAGGCTACTTTACAATCGTCACAGGACATTGCACATGTTTCATTACTTTATGGCTAACACTTCCAAGCATCATTTCTTGGAATAAATTTAGACCACGGCTTCCGAGAATGAGTTGATCAATCGATTCATTGTTTACATACCGAATAATTTCTTGACTTGGATTACCTTTTAAAATGGTGACAGTTGTCGGTATATGATCTTTTTCAGCTTCTTGTAAGACCGGTTTTATTTTTTTCTCACGTTCTAACACTAAACTATCCTTGTTTTGTGTCAATAAATAATCATCTTTCACTTTATCAAAGTCGACGACAAAAATAAGTTCTAGCACCGCTTCTGGTAAATGCTTTACCAAGTAAATACTATGTTTAGCAGCACGTAATGCATTTTCAGAACCGTCGATCGCTACTGCAATCCTCATGAAACCACTCCTCACCTTAATTGTTCATATAATTGTTTACTCATGGAATTTAAGCCAACGATGCGAACTTGTACCCCTTTTTCTTCTAGCTTTTGTTTTACCTTTATAATTGCTCCTACAGCTGATTCATCCCATATGTGACTATCGATAAAATTAATCACGATACGATCTTCTTCTATATGACGAAAATATTGAATGAATTTCGTTGTCGAAGCAAAGAACAAGGGACCTTGCACTTTATATTCCGATTTTTCCTTTATTACTTTTACTTGAGAAATTTTTCCGACAAACATAAGGGCACTTAAAATGACACCAATAACAACCCCAATCGCTAAGTTTTGTGTATATAAAATAATGATAACGGTTGTAATCATCACGATTGACTCTGATTTTGGAGCTTGTTTTATAAACTTAAATGACCCCCAATTAAATGTCGTCATACTTACCATAATCATAACCCCAACAAGCACTGGCATAGGTATTTTTTGAACGGTATCCCCTAACACAATAATTAAAAACATTAAAAAGATTCCAGCCGTAAATGTAGATAATCTCCCACGACCACCTGACTTTATATTAATAACCGATTGCCCAATCAACGCACACCCAGCCATTCCTCCAAAAAATCCATTCACAAAATTAGCAATCCCTTGCCCGCGAGCCTCTTTATTTTTATCACTTTCGGTATCTGTCATATCATCTAACACTTGTGACGTTAATAACGATTCAAGTAAACCGACAATCGATAATGCCAAAGCATAAGGAAAAATTATTTTCAATGTTTCAAATGTAATTGGAATATTCGGTATAAAAAATGTCGGCAACGTATTTGGCATCGTTCCGAGGTCTCCAATTGTTTGGAGCTTAACATCCGCTAACAAAGCAATAGTTGTCATCACGACGATAGCAACTAACGGGGCTGGAATAACCTTCAAAAAACGGGGAATTACATATACTAAAATTAGTGTAATGATTGCAAACACATATGTCATCATATTAAACCCAATTAAATAAGGCATCTGTGTCATAAAGATCATAATACCTAGCGCATTCACAAACCCTAACATTACGGAGTTAGGAATAAATCGCATCAACTTTGCTACACCAAATATACCGAGAAAAAATTGAATAATGCCCGTTAAAATAGTAGCTGCCAGTACATATTCTAAACCATGATTTGCCATTAAATTAACAAGGACTAAAGCCATCGCACCTGTTGCAGCAGATATTAATCCTGGCCGTCCACCGACGAATGAAATAATAACAGCTATTGTAAATGAGGCATACAACGCTACTCGTGGATCTACACCGACAATAAACGCAAATGCCAATGCTTCAGGAATTAAAGCTAACCCAACAACCATACCCGCTAAAATATCTGCTCGAATATTCCCGAACCATTCTTGTTTCAAAGTATTCATCTTGCACCTCTCACATGACGTTTTAATGTATGTAATATCTATCCAATCAAAAAAGGACTTTTCAGTTTGAAAAGTCCTTTTACGTTTATCAATTATAGTGCAGAAACGTTAGCTGCTTGTGGTCCACGTTCTCCTTCGACGATTTCGAATTCAACGTCTTGACCTTCTTCTAAAGTTTTGAATCCTTCAGATTGGATAGCTGAGAAGTGTACGAATACGTCATCTCCGTCTTCACGTTCGATGAATCCGAATCCTTTTTCAGCGTTAAACCATTTAACTTTACCAGTCATCATTATGAATGACCTCCTTATACAAATATCGTGCAAAGTAATTGAATCAATACCTTTACACCTACTTGATAAAAGAGATCGTAAAGTATTTTATTACTCAATTGCCTTTTGCTACTTACTACTTTACTCCTTATGGAACAAAATTGCAAGCAAATTGCTAAATTATTTAAAAATTTCCAACTTACTTACATTGTTCCTCCAACAATTCCTAACATATTTAAATAAACGATGATAATAGTCAATGGAACAACAATAGACATTAGTACTCTCCACAGCCCATAAAGGCTCAAATTGCTCGTTGAACCGATATGATATTGTTCTTTTACCAATGTTTTATCCATTTTGTATGCAACAAATAATGCAATTAATAAACTACCGAGGGGCAACATAATATTACTTACTAAATAATCTGTTGCATCAAAAATGCTCTTTCCTGCTATCGTCACATCGGACAGTAAACTATCTGATAATGCTGCCGGAATTGCAACGATAAACAATACTGCTCCTAAAATCATCGTAACAGATGTGCGCGAATGTTTTCCATCTGCTGTAAATGCGGACACAATAATTTCGTATAAACTGAAGGAAGACGTTAATGTCGCAAATAAAAATAAAATTAAAAATAAACTTAGGAAAAATGCACCGAATGGAATTTCCCCAAAAGCCGCAGGTAAAACCATAAACAGTAATCCTGGCCCTTCCGCTGGTTCCATTCCTAAAGCGAAAACGACTGGGAACACTGCAAGCCCTGCTAATAGTGAAACGAAAATGTTCATCCCAACGACAGATGCTGCTGAACTTGTTAAGTTTACATCCTTTTTCAAATAGGAACTATACGTCACCATACAAGAAAATCCGACTGCTAAAGAGAAAAAGGACTGCCCTAGTGCATATAAAACAGCTTCTCCTGTAATACTAGAAAAATCAGGTGCTAAAAAGAATTTTACTCCTTCCATTGCCCCTTCTAATGTTAACGCGCGTACGACAATAATTAAGAAAAAAATGAATAGCAGTGGCATCATATATTTGTTCGCACGTTCGATTCCATTTTTTATCCCAAAGGAAATAACGACTACATTACATAAAGTAAATAATAAAAGTCCACCTAATGTCACGGTTGGGCTCGTAACAACAGAGCCGAATAACGCTTCATAATCTGCCCCAGTTTGTATCACTTGCCCGATTATACTTTTGAACGTATAAATTAATACCCAGCCACCAACCACACTATAAAATGTTAATAATAAAAAACAACCAAGTACACCGATACGGCCAATCCATACCCAAAAACTATCGGGGGCAAGTTTTTTATAAGCGCTTATCGCCTCTTTTCCTGCACCACGACCGATAATGTATTCAGAAATAAGCATCGGTAATCCGATTAACAATGTAAAGATAACGAAAATAAGAAAAAATGCTCCTCCACCGCTCATTCCTGTCACATATGGTAATTTCCAGATTGCACCAAGACCAATCGCTGCACCAGCAGACGATAATATGAATCCAATTTTGGATGTCCATTGATCACGTTCTTCTTCCACTTTCATTCCCCCTTACAAGATGAATTTATGCAATTTTTAGTCTATTTATATCACTATACAAAATTATGACAAAAGAGTAAATAAACTTCGTATAAATGTTTTCATTTATTACATAATATCATGAAAAATGTTATAATAATAAATTGCAAGGTAATAAAAATCGTTATGCTACCGATAAAATATCTTGTAAATATTATTATAGGTGGTAGGTAAAATGGAAAAGGAAAAGTATCAAGTATTACTGTATTACAAGTTCGTGCCAATTGAGGATCATGAACAATTTGCAAAAGATCATTTAGATTTTTGTAATGAATTGGGTTTAAAGGGACGTATTTTAGTAAACCATAATGGAATTAATGGAACTGTCTCTGGAACAGTGGAACAAACAGAAAAATATATGAATCATATGCATGCTGATGAGCGTTTTAAAGACACTTTCTTTAAAATCGATGAACATGATGGCCATGCATTCAAAAAGATGCATGTGCGTCCACGAAAGGAACTTGTCACATTACGTTTAGATGAGGAAGTAGACCCGAACGAAATTACGGGAGAATACTTATCTCCAGAAGAATGGTTCGAAGCGATGCAAGATGAAGATACCATTATTTTAGATACAAGAAATGAATATGAATATGATGTAGGACATTTCCGAGGAGCAATTCGCCCTAACATCGATAGCTTCCGTGAATTGCCTGAATGGGTCCAAGAAAATAAGGACCTTTTTGAAGGGAAGAAAAAGATCTTAACATATTGTACGGGTGGCATTCGTTGTGAAATTTTCACTGGTTGGATGAAACGTGAAGGTTTTGACAATGTTGCTCAATTAGAAGGTGGTATTGTCACATACGGAAAAGATCCAAAAGTTCAAGGAGAACTATGGGATGGCATGTGCTATGTTTTTGATAATAGATTAACCGTACCGGTAAATCATAAAGAACATGTTGTCGTTGGACGTGACCATTTTGATGGGACACCATGTGAGCGATATGTAAACTGTGCAGACCCAGTCTGTAACAAACAAATTTTATGTTCGGAGGAAAATGAACATAAATATTTACGTGGATGTACAGATGCATGCCGTCGTAGCGAAAGAAATTTATATGTGAAAGAACATGGTTTAACTAAAGAAGAAGTGGCTGAGCGTTTAGCTGCATTAGAAAAAGAACTCGTATAATACAAAACGGTTTGGATTGCAATGACAAGAATCCAAACCGTTTTTTTACACATAAGGAGTGTAGCAAAATGAAAATTATTTTATTTGATGGAGAATGTAATGTTTGCAATAAAAGTGTACAATTTATCATTCAAAGAGACCGAGATGCTTTATTTCATTTCGCGCCCCTTCAAAGTGATATCGGTCAAGAATTACTTGCGTTAAATCATTTACAACACGACATCGATAATCTTGTTTTCATCGATGAAAACAGAGCATATACTGCCTCTTCTGCCGTGTTACACATTTGCAAATATTTACCGGCTCCTTGGAAAGTTTTGTATACATTTGTGATCATTCCACCGTTTATCCGAAATATTGCCTACCGTTTCTTTGCGAATCATCGCCATAAAATCATTCGAACGAATCATACATGTTTAGTTGTCACTCCAGAAATTAAAAAACGTTTTTTAACTTAATTATGCTTGGACATCATCTAATATGTGTTTTACTTTTGTTGCAAGCAAATCAATCGCAACATGATTTTCTCCACCTTCAGGAATAATAATATCTGCATATCTTTTCGCAGGTTCGACAAATTGCAAGTGCATCGGACGTACAGATTCTATATATTGTTGAATAACTGAATCTAACGAGCGACCACGTTCTTTAATATCTCGCAATAAGCGGCGAATAATTCGTACGTCCGCATCTGTATCTACAAATACTTTAATATCCATTAATTCAACCAAAGGTAAATGTTCTAATATGAGGATTCCCTCAACGATAATGACTTGTTTTGGCTCTACATGAATCACTTCTTTGGAACGCGTATGTATTGTATAATCATATACCGGCTTTTCAATCGGTTCATTGTTTAATAATGTTTTGACATGTTCCACTAATAATTCATTATCAAATGCGAGTGGATGATCATAATTTGTTTCTAATCTTTCTTCAAAAGTTAAGTGACTTTGATCTTTATAATAATAGTCCTGTTCAATAACTAATATTTTTTCTTCTCCAAAACGCTCACATATCGCACGGGTAACAGAAGTCTTTCCACTACCACTTCCCCCTGCTACCCCAATGATGACGGGTCTATTTCCTATCATACTCTTTCTCCTTCATAATACGATTTAGTTTTTATTATAATATAGATGGACAAGTATTACATAAAAATTCGTTTTCCTAACCATATTTCATATACTCCATACAAAACACCTTTAACTAGAGGATGGTTCACTAGTTAAAGGTGTTATCTATATTAATTAATATGCTCTTGCCCAATACACCATTTGATCTGCTTCTTTTCCACAGCAGAAACATGTGTCAGCAATTTTTTCTTGTTCTCTTGGAATACATCTTGATGTAACTTGTAATGCTTCTTTTACTTCCTCTTCACAAGCTTCATCTCCACACCACATTGCTTTCATAAATCCAGTATTTTCTTCTAATGCTTTTTCCATTTCATCGACGCTCGTAACAGCAGTCGTCTTGTTCTTGCGATGTTCGAATGCTCGATCAAATAAGTTTTGTTGAATTTCTTCTAATAATGCTGGAATACGTGCCTCGATCTCGTCTAATGCTACAAATTCTTTTTCGCCTGTATCTCGTCGAACAAGTACTGCTTGGTTTTTCTCGATATCTTTCGGACCAATTTCTACACGAATTGGATAACCTTTCATTTCACATTCATTGAACTTCCAACCAGGCATTTTATCACTTGCATCTATATCCACTCGTGCAATTTTTGCTAATTGATCACGTAAGTCATATGCACGATCCAGTACACCTTCTTTATGTTGTGCAATCGGAACAATCATTACTTGCTTCGGTGCAATTTTTGGTGGGATGACTAATCCACGGTTATCTCCATGTACCATAATAAGAGCCCCAATTAAACGAGTTGTAATTCCCCATGAAGTTTGGTGTACGTATTGTTGTTTCCCTTCTTTATCTAAATACGTGATATCAAATGCACGTGAAAATCCATCTCCAAATAAATGTGATGTTCCAGCTTGTAGTGCTTTTCCGTCATGCATTAATGTTTCGATCGTTAATGTATATTCTGCACCAGCGAATTTTTCAGATTCTGTTTTTCGACCTTTTAGCACAGGTATCGCTAAGTAATTTTCTACTACATCTGCATATACTTCTAACATACGGTCTGTTTCTGCTGCTGCCTCTTCTCGTGTCGCATGTGCCGTATGCCCTTCTTGCCATAAAAACTCTAACGAACGTAAAAATGGACGTGTCGTTTTTTCCCAACGAACGACGTTTGCCCATTGGTTGTATAATTTTGGAAGATCACGGTAAGAATGAATTTTGTTTGCATAGTAATCACAGAAAAGTACTTCAGATGTTGGGCGAACACAAATACGTTCTCCTAATTCTCCATCTCCCCCATGTGTTACCCAAGCAACTTCAGGTGCGAAACCTTCTACATGATCTTTTTCTTTTTGTAATAAACTTTCAGGAATAAATAGTGGGAATTGTACGTTCTCATGTCCCGTTTCTTTAATTTGGCGGTCGAGTTCATCACGTATGTTTTCCCATAACGCAAACCCATATGGTTCAATGATCATCGTCCCACGAACCGGACCATAATCAACTAATTCTGCTTCCTTGACAACGTCTGTATACCATTGTGCAAAGTCTTCTTCCATCGACGTAATTTGTTCCACAAATTGTTTCTTTTTACTCATTATTATTCCCTCACACTTGTATTATTTTCAATCAAAAAACATAAAAATACCCCCGAAATCCAATAAGGGACCGAGGATTTGGTGGTACCACCCTTGTTTATATACGAATGAATGGATCGTTCGCTTCTCGTATATACACTCTTTCATTATAACGGTATGTACCGTGCATTATACTCCTAGCTTAAAAAGGAGATAACACAAACTCAGCTGGTAGGTTCTAGTTCGCTCTTTTGGAAATTCTCATCACCATTTCCTTTCTGTAAAAAGAGGTAAAAACTATACTATTCCACATCAACGTTTCTTCCTTGTATACTGTTAAATATATACATACTATATGCGATTGTCAAGCATGCACATTTGAGGTGAAACGTGTCACTAGTAGATGCGATGGCGAGTGTAATGGGTGCGACTCTGGATGGAAAAGGTGCGATAATGAAAGTGTAGATGTGATCACGAGTTGAACAGATGCGATGGATGGAAGTTTAGATGCAACTCCAAGCAAAACAGATGCAATAAATGAATTTTAGATGCAACGAATGCGAAATCAGATGCAATAAACAAATTTCAGATGCAACGTACGCGAAAATAGATGCAATAAATGAATTTCAGATGCAACGTACGCGAAATCAGATGCAATAAAAAAATTTCAGATGCAACAAACGCGAAATCAGATGCAATAAAAAAATTTTAGATGCAACGAACACGAAATCAGATGCAATAAACAAGTTTCAGATGCAACGAACACGAAATCAGATGCAATAAATGAATTTTAGATGCAACGTACGCAAAAACAGATGCAATAAATGAATTTTAGATGCAACGAACACGAAATCAGATGCAATAAAAAAAATTTAGATGCAACGAACGCGAAATCAGATGCAATAAAAAAATTTTAGATGCAACGAACGCGAAAATAGATGCAATAAATGAATTTCAGATGCAATGAACGCGAAATCAGATGCAATAAATAAAATTTAGATGCAACGAACACGAAATCAGATGCAATAAACTAATTTTAGATGCAACGAACACGAAAATAGATGCAATAAACAAAATTTTAGATGCAACAAACGCGAAAATAGATGCAATTCAACGTGTGGTAGATACAATGAAGAATAAAAATAAGCATAACCACTATAAAAACAAAAAACCGAAGAAGCTATTAGCCTCTTCGATTTTTTATGCAATTTATAGATCAACTTTTGTAACCTTTTCAAATCCTTCCATCTCACGGATCTGATTGACTTCATCATCAGTTAATGGACGGTCGATTGTTAGCATCATAATCGCATTTCCACCAATTTTTGAGCGACCTACTTGCATTGTTGCGATGTTTACATCATTTGCAGCAAGTAAGTTTCCGACACGACCGATTGCACCAGGCTGGTCTTGGTGATGGATTAATACTAAATGACCTTCTGGAATGACATCCATGCTGTAGTCATCTACTTTAACGATACGTGATCCTAAACCATTTAATAAAGTTCCAGATACACGACGTGTTGCATCCTTCGTTACGATTTCAACTGTCATTAAGTTGGTAAATCCACGAGCTGCTGATGTTTTATTTTCATGAACTGTAATGCCACGACGTTCTGCTAAGTAGCTTGCGTTAACATTGTTTACACGCGCACCTACATATTTGCTTAATAAACCTTTTAACGTGTTTTGCGTTAATGGAGCAATTTCTAAAGCAGTTAAATCTCCAGCATAATTAATATTAATTTCTTCAATCGCACCCGCATCTAATTGCGCTAAGAACTTACCAAGTTTTTCTGATAAGTAGAAATATGGTTCAATTTTACGCATAATTTCACGTGGTACAGATGGAATATTTACTGGGTTTCTAGCCAAACCACCAGATAAAATATGGACGACGTCTTCACTTACATCAATAGCAACATTCTCTTGCGCCTCTACTGTACTTGCACCTAAATGTGGCGTCGCAATAACTTGTGGTAATGTTAATACTTTATGGTCTACGGCTGGCTCCTCTTCAAAAACGTCCAGCGCTGCACCAGCAACCTTGCCACTAACAACAGCATCATATAAATGATCCTCTTGAATGATTCCTCCACGTGCACAGTTAATAATACGAACGCCGTCTTTCATTTTTGCAAATGCGTCCTCATTAATAATATGACGTGTTTCTTTCATTAACGGTGTATGAACCGTAATAAAATCTGCTTCCTCTAGCACTTGGTCAAATGTTGCATACCCAATGCCCATCGCTTCAGCCTTCTCCTCTGTAAAGAACGGATCATATGCGATTACTTTCATACGTTGTCCTTTCGCACGGCGTGCTACTTCTGCACCGATACGACCTAATCCGATAATTCCTAGAACTTTATCACGTAATTCTACCCCAACATAAGATTTACGATCCCACTTTTTCTCTTTAATAGATAAGTAAGCTTGTGGAATGTTTCTCGCTAAAGACATTAGCATAGCCATCGTATGTTCTGCAGCTGAGTTTGTATTTCCATCTGGTGCATTCACAACGATAATACCATTTTCTGTCGCAGCATCTAAATCGATGTTATCAACCCCAACACCAGCACGACCAATTACTTTTAAATTATGGCCCTTTTCAATCACTTCACGAGTTACTTGTGTTTGGCTTCGTACTAATAAACCATCAAACTCTGGAATTCTTTGCAATAACTGTTCCTCTGTTAAATCTGTTTCAATCACAACTTCTAAATTATCTGCCTGTCTTAATGGGTAAATTCCATCCTCACTTAAAGGATCACTAATTAAAATTTTGAACACGACCGTAGTCCTCCTCATATTAAGTAAAATTTCGTATAATTCGCTCAATTCTTCCAACCATATCTTGCTAGCGCTCTTCTTTTGCTGGACAACCCTTCTTTCTTTTTTATAAAAATAAAAAAACCTTCCACCCCTTATAAAATAAGGGGCGAAAAGTTATATTTACGCGGTACCACCCTTTTTCACTATATGTATTCATATAGTCTTCATTGGCTTCGTGTTTAACGCACACTGTACGTACGAACATACTTCATTCTGTCCGTCTATTCAAAAGGGCTATTCATTAATTCAATGCACTAGTTTTCACCAACCACTAGCTCTCTTTTGCTACCAAATTAACAAACATGTCTTTCTCGTCATAATTATGTCATTTAGTTTTCATCTTTATCATAGCAAAATCTTTACAATTGTCAATAAATTTGTGATACAAATTCAAAAACTTACTTCACAACCGTTGCACCTAACGTATTTACGAAATGTTCTAATGCCCATTCATGTCCTTTTTGATTAAAACTTGCTACCCCATTTTCATGGACAACAATTTTAAAACCTTTGTTATATGCATCAACTGCGGTATGTAAAATACAAATATCCGTACATACACCAACTAAATGCACTTCTTCAATTCGACGTTCACGTAATTTTATTTCTAAATTGGTTCCAGCAAATGCACTATACCTTGTTTTTTCAAAGTAATAAACATTCTCGTCTGTTTTATGTTGTTCGTATAACGTTTTTAAAGCCCCATATAATTCCATGCCACTTGTTCCAACAATATTATGTGGTGGGAACAATGCCGATTCTGGATGGTACTTGTCTCCTTCTTCATGTGCATCAATGCCAAATGCGACAAAATCACCATTTTCAATAAATTCCTTTGTAAGCTGCACGATACTATCTTCTAATGCTTGTCCTGGTGCTCCACAAGTTAACTTTCCATCCTCTGCAACAAAATCATACGTATAATCAATATTGATTAATGCTTTTTTCACAGAAATACCTCCAGGATAAATTATATTTTTTTCGTATGGATTTGAATGTGATGTGCTTCGCCAAATTTCCGTTCTGCTGCATGATATGTCGGACCAACCATATCATTGTAGGAAAAACTATGTTCAATCGCTGTCGTAATAAAACTTTTCGCTAATGCCACAGCATCGTGAATGTTTTTTCCTTTTGCTAAATATGCAGCAATCGCAGCAGAATACGTGCATCCTGCTCCACTTGTATTTACCGTATCGATTCTTGGAGCTTCTAATGTTGTCAGCTTCGTCCCTTCATACAACACATCTACAGCAGGACCATCTAATCTTCCACCTTTTACTAAAACAAATGCTGGCCCTAACTCATGTAGATCAATCGCCGCTTGTTTTAGATCATCCACCGTCTTCAATGGGCGATCATTTAATAAAATAGATGCCTCTGTCATATTTGGTGTAATAACGGTAGCTAATGGAATTAGTTTTTCCTTCAATGCAACAATCGCGTCTTCCTTTAATAACTTAGAATCTAATTTTCCAACCATTACCGGATCGACAACGATATGCTCTACATCAACTGATTCAATTAATGTCGAAACCGTTTCAATCACTTCTTTTGAAAATAGCATCCCTGTCTTTATTGCATCAAAAGCAATTTGCTTATTCGCTGTATCGAACTGTGCCTCTATCGCCTCAATTGATTGTGGGTGAACATTTTTATCTGTTTCAGGATGGCGGCCAACAATCGCTGTAATTGTACTCATACCATATACATCTAACTCTTGAAACGTTTTCAAATCCGCTTGAATCCCCGCACTACCACCGGCTGCTGAACCGGCAATGGTCAATGCTCTTGCTGGTTTTTCCATGTTTAATCCTTCTTTCCCCTAAAATTAATTGCTTTATCACACTCATTTTAGAGGAAACATTCGGCAATTTCCACTATATTTCCCGGGAAATGATGAATACTCGACAATTTTCATCAAAATATAATTTGACTCATAAAGAAAATAATCATCATAAGTTGAATGAAAATTTTAGCAAAAACACCACTTAAAAAACCCAAAAATGCACCATACATCGCGAAAGTAGCCTCTTTTACTGTTTTTCTTTCAATTAATTCAATGAAAAATACAAACAACAATGGCAATATAATAATACTTAATGGCGGAAATAAAAATGTACCGATTATAATACCGACAACGGCGCCCCATTCACTAGTTTTAGACCCACCATACTTTTTAACATAATATCGATTGGTCCAAAATTCAGCTAAGAACAACACACCTGTCAAGACAGCTGAAGTGACCCAAAAAATGACCGATAACGATTCTGTATCGATCATAAAATGGTATAATAAAAAGCCACCCCACAATAAAAGTACAGCAGGAATAATTGGCACAAACACACCTATAAAGCTAAGGATAAACAAAATAATGATCAATGTCCAATATAAGTAGGTCAACTTAACTTACTTCCCTTCTGAAGAGGCTCGTCACTTTTACTTCTTCTTTATTGATAATCCGTTTCGCGTTTTCAACGTGTTTCACAACGAACAACATCGTAAATAAACATGCAATCATCGCTGGACCACGCCCAAAATAATAGAGCGAATACCCGATGAAAGATAGGTATAGCATCAATGTTCCAGTTACAAAATAGTTTGTCACGATTGCGAATAATAATAAAATAAATAGCCCTAACACCGCAAACTTCCAATCGATAAATAATAGAACACCGAATAAGGATGCCGTACCCTTTCCACCATGAAAGCTCATCTGAATTGGATAATTATGCCCAACGATAACGAATAATGCATTCACATATAATAATAAAACATGCCATTCAATGGCAACACCAACTTTGTTTAAAAAGACGGTTGCAACCATCAATGAAATAACCGCTTTTATAATATCAATAAATGCGACGATAAATCCGAATTTCCAACCGAGCAAAATAGTCGTATTTGTTGCACCCGCATTTTTCATGCCACTCTGTTTTATATTCATATTTTTTAATTTGCCAATCATTTGCGAACCATTTAAACATCCAAATAAATAGCCTAATAAAATAATAATAACAATATACACGCCACCGCCTCCTTTCCACTATTTTAAAACCACTATACAAAAAAGACTGCATAATAGAAAGAACAAACGAGCCTTTTCCACACATAGTAGCAAGAACTGTTGCAACATATTGTTTGGCGTTTTTCGATCTATTATATGCAGTCTCCATCACTATTACTATTTATCTTCTCCGATAATACGTACTTCTCGCTCTAATTCCACATCAAAGTTTTCTTTTACTACTTTTTGTACATGTTCAATTAAAGCGATATATTCTGCTGCTGTCGCCTCATCTTTATTAATAATAAAGCCAGCATGTTTTTTCGATACTTCCGCTCCACCGATTTGGACTCCTTGTAGTCCGCTATCTTGAATTAATTTTCCAGCAAAATTTCCCGGTGGTCGCTTGAACACACTTCCACAAGTTGGATATTCTAGCGGTTGTTTCGATTCACGTTTATATGTTAATACGTCCATCATCGATTTAATTTCTTCATACTTCCCAACTTCTAATTCGAATAATGCCTCCAATACGATATATCCATTCGTTTGGATGGTACTCGTACGGTATGATAAGTGGAGATCTTCAGCCTGAATCGTTAATAATTCCGCGTCAGGTGTAATAACGATCGCTTCTTTTAATACGTCTTTTATTTCCCCACCATATGCACCAGCATTCATAAATAATGCACCACCGACAGAACCAGGAATTCCACAAGCAAATTCTAACCCTGTTAAATGATAGTGCAGCGCCTCTTTTGACACGTCTGCGATTAATGCACCACTTTGTGCACGGACAGTCGTATCGACAACTTCAATTTCATTAAATTCTCCTAAATACATAACGATACCACGAATGCCACCATCTTTAATAATTAAATTCGAACCATTTCCTAAAAGCATAAACGGTACGTCACATTCATTGGCTAAACGAACGACTTCTTGTACTTGTTCTGCTGTTTTCGGAGTAACAAAATAATCCGCATTCCCGCCTAAGCGAGTATACGTATGGTTTTTTAACGGTTTATCTACTTCCACATTGTCGTCACCTAATAATGCTTTTAAACGTTTTTCTATATTCACTAAAATCATTCCTCAAATCAATCAAATTTACTCTCTATTATAATCAATTATTCAAATTTTGTCCTATGATTATGCTATCTTGTAATGATATTGTCAATCGAATGAAATATTGGCTTTTGCGCTTCGAATGTTGCAATATATTCAAAGCCAATCGTTTGTAACAATCGTAATGTTCTCGGAAATTCATGTGCCACATGTTCCGCTTTATGTGCATCGGAACCGATCGTTATAATTTCTCCCCCACAATCTTTATACAATTGCAAAATATCTTTACTCGGCATTGCAGACCCTAATCCATAAGCAAAACCGGAAGTATTTACTTCAATTCCTTTTCCCTTAGGAATAATAACGCGAAAAATTTCTTCTAAAATTTCATGGAAATTGCGCTCGACGTCTAATTTTTTATATCGCTTTACTAAATCTATATGCCCTAAAATGGAATAATGTTCATAAGCTTTCACACATTGAAGTAGTTCTTCATAATAAAATTGATACGCTTCTTCCGCCGTGCGTCCTTCAAAAAAGTCCCCATGGTGTAAATTTTTTCTATCAGAAGCATGTAACGAACAAATAATAAAATCAAAGTAGTTTTCATCTACTAGCTTTTCGCATGCTTTAAGGACATGTGGTTGCACACCGATTTCGACTCCTTTACGAATCGTAAGTTGGTCGTGATACTTTTTTTGTAATTTCGTAATTTCTTCTGTGTAACGTGCCACATCCAAATCAAATTGAATCGTCGGATCTGGATAATCATAATCAACATGTTCTGTAAAACAAATTTCTTTTAACCCTTTTTGAATGGCTGATTGAATAGTCTGTTCCATTGGTGTGTCGCAATCTGCTGAGTAATTACTATGCATATGAAAATCGTACATAAAAAATTCCCCCTCGTTTTCCTTTGACTTTTTCGAATATTACGCATACAATTATATTTGTCCACTTTAGTCTGGTAAAGTGATAAAGTAATAAAGTGATTTTTCATTTCGTGTACATCTTGTTCATCCATAGAAACAGAACAAGATACACCATTAACAATAAATTGTTCAAATGGAAGGAGTTATGTATTACATGTATTTACATCATAACATAGAAAATGACTTAGTTATCGACACAGAAAAAATAAAACGTAGAACAATGATGATGGAACAAATAAAGGAGCGCTTCATGACCAATGGTTATGACGAAATTTACACTTCTACATTTGAGCATTATGATTTATATGCAAAAATGAATGGTTCTGTCAATCGACGGGAAATGATTAAAACAATTGATAATAATGGAAATGTCCTCGTTTTACGACCAGACATTACGATTCCGATTACACAACAATTAGCAATGAACAACGAAACATTAACAAAAGATTTGCGTTACTTTTATATGTTAGATGTGTTTCGTCAAGCAGAGCTTACGAATGAATATGTGGAAAACACACAGGCTGGTATTGAATATTTCGGTTATGATGCACCAGAAGCTGATGCAGAAGTTATTGCGATCGCTGCACATCTTTTACAAGATTTACACATCGAAGATTTTAAAATAGAAATCGGCCATGCAGGATTTTTTCAAAAATTGATTGAAAAAATCGATGTACCACAGGAAGACTTAGAAGAACTCATTCATCTTATTCAATCGAAAAACGTTGCAGAAATCGAATTATTATTACGTGATTTAGCTATCGATGAAAAAATGAAAGAGGTAATGGTTGCTCTACCATTTTTATATGGCAAACCAGATGTCGTATTAAAAAAAGCGAAAACTTTACCATTAAATGATTGCTTACGAACGTTAATAGAAAGATTGGAAGCAACTTATGAAATTTTATGTGCATACGAATTAGAACAATATTTAACGATCGATTTTAGCTTAATCAATCAGATGGATTACTATTCAGGCGTTATTTTTCAAGGGTTTATACCGAATATCGGTCGCCCCGTACTAATGGGTGGTCGTTACAATACATTAGGAAACTACTTCCAAGCAAACATTCCGGCAATCGGATTTGCGGCAAATGTCGAATTACTTCTCGATGGGATCGACACGAGAGAAAAAGAGGAAATAAATATCGTAGTTTTATATGAAGCATCGGAAATAAAACAAGCGTTACAGTTAGCAAAACAATTACGAGAAGAACAGATCAAAACGGTCACATATGAAAAAGGAATTGATTTGCAGCGAGTACGTGAAGATGCCATTGAAATTTTCATAGAAAAAGAGAAAAAATATATTTTATTAGACGGGGATCAAATCCCATTTCAAACGGTTCAAGGAATTATCCATCGTCTAAAGGAGCGAACATAATTGGAACAAATTACTTTAGCAATCGGAAAAGGTCGTACAGCAAAAGATGCGATCAAACTTCTTGAAAAGGCGAATATTACATTCCCTGATTTTAACGGGGATTCACGCAAACTAATTTTTTATAGTGCAGATAAAACGATTAAAATGTTATACGTCAAATCTGTCGATGTAACGACCTATGTGGAACAAGGTGCCGCACATATCGGTATCGTTGGTCGTGACAACATCTTGGAACAAGAAGCAGATTTATATGAATTTCTCGATTTAAAAATTGGGCAATGTCGTTTTTCTGTAGCGAGCTTACACGATATACCATTACAAAAAGGAAAAACCATAAAAGTTGCGACAAAATATCCCAATATTGCAAAGCAATTTTTCGCTAAAAAAGGGATGACGATTGAAGCCATTAAATTAAACGGTTCTGTAGAGCTTGCACCATTAATTGGCATGTCAGATTGCATTGTCGATATCGTTGAAACAGGAAGTACCATACGCGAAAACGGCTTAACGATCATCGAAGATATAGAACATATAAGTACACGGGTCGTGGTCAATAAAGCAAGCTTTGCAACAAAAACAGACGAAATTCAACGGTTCATTGAAAAACTAAAAGTTGTAGTGGAGTGATAAACATGAAAATAATACGTGCCGAAAATTATTTTGGTGAAGAAAAGCGGACCGAAGTCGAACGAAATGAAAAAATTGATGAAGCAGTTTTACAAATTATTCAAACGGTTCGACAAAGAGGAGATGCCGCACTACTTGATTATGCAGCACAATTTGATAGAGCAAACTTAGAACAATTAACGGTTTCTGCAGAAGAAATCCAAACAGCTGTAGAACAAGTTGAGGATTCTTTTATCGAAGCAATGACGGTTGCCAAAAGAAATATTCAAGCATTCCATGAAGCACAAAAGGAAAAATCTTGGCTTCTACATGAACGTGAAGGAGTGATGCTCGGTCAACAAGTCACACCTTTAGATAGAGTCGGTATTTACATCCCTGGTGGAAAAGCTGCATATCCTTCTACTGTTTTAATGAATGCTATTCCAGCGATCATTGCAGGGGTCGACAATATCGCCATTGCGACACCACCGCAAACGGATGGATCCATTAATCAATACGTATTAGCGGCAGCGAATATCGTTGGCATTCAAACGATTTATAAAATGGGCGGTGCTCAAGCAGTCGCAGCTTTTGCTTATGGAACCGAAACAGTGAAAAAAGTAGATAAAATTGTCGGACCTGGTAATGACTTTGTCGCCCGTGCGAAAAAATGGGTGTATGGGGATGTGGCGATTGACATGATTGCTGGCCCAAGCGAGATTTGTGTCGTTGCGGACGAAAATGCCAATGCGGCATATGTTGCAGCCGATCTTTTATCACAAGCAGAACATGACGAAGCTGCCACCTCCATTTGTGTGACGACAAGCGAATCATTCGCTGAACAAGTCGCAATCGAAGTGGAAAAACAATTACAAACACTCGACCGTTATGACATTGCAAAACAATCCATTGAACAAAACGGAAAAATCATTGTCGCACAAACTATGAACGAAGCATTTGCAATCGTTAATGATATCGCACCAGAACATTTACAATTAATGATCGAAAATGCGACAGATTATATTCAAGAGGTCAAACATGCAGGAGCTATTTTTCTCGGAGATTATTCTCCTGAACCATTAGGAGATTATATGGCAGGGCCAAACCATACATTACCGACGAGTGGAACCGCAACATTTGCTTCCCCATTAGGAGTGTATGACTTCCAAAAAAAATCTAGTATTATTCGTTATTCAAAAGAAGCATTCATGAAAGAAGCAACATTTATTGAAACAATTGCCCAAACAGAAGGATTAACTGCACATGCAGCATCGATTTCGATTCGAAGGCAATAAATAAAGGAGGACATTTCATTGAGAACTCATGCAATTTCTAGAGATACGGAAGAAACGAAAATTTCGTTAGCTTTAAATGTAGATGGGGATGGAAACGGAAAAATTGACACAGGGGTTGGTTTTTTAGATCATATGCTCGTTTTATTGAAAGGGCACGGATTATTCGATTTAGATGTATATTGCGATGGAGATACCGAAGTAGATGATCACCATACGACAGAAGATATCGGGATTGCTTTAGGGCAAGCATTTCGTGAAGCAATCGGTAATAAGGCAGGAATTACTCGATATGCTTCCGTCTCTATTCCAATGGATGAAGCATTAGCAACGGTCCATTTAGATATTAGTGGTAGGCCACATTTCGTGTATCGTGTCGAAGGATTAAAAGATAAAGTCGGTACATTTGATACAGAATTAGTGCAGGAGTTTTTTCAAGCATTTACGAACCATGCAGGTGTGACACTACATATTATAGTGGTATATGGTACAAATACACACCATATGATTGAGGCAATTTTTAAAGCATTTGCAAGGGCATTAGATCAAGCTAGTTTATTGAATCCACGAGTAAAAGGAATCCCATCGACTAAAGGGGTTCTATAAAAGAGATAAAGGAGTAGCAAGATGATTATATTTCCAGCAATCGATATTTTAGATGGTAAATGTGTTCGACTGATCCAAGGAGATTATAATAAAGAACGTGTATACGGTGATTCACCAGTAGAAATGGCAAAAAGTTGGGAAAAACAAGGGGCCTCATACATTCACATCGTAGACTTAAATGGTGCTAAAACAGGAGAATCTGTGAATAAAGCTATCATCGAAGAAATAGCAAGATCCGTTACGATTCCGATTCAAGTTGGTGGCGGGATCCGTTCTATCGATGTAATTGAGACGTATGTAGAAGCAGGTGTATCCCGTGTCATTATCGGAACGGCTGCTATTTCAAATCCAGCATTTTTACTAGAAGCTGTAGAAAAGTTCCAAGATAAAATCGCAGTATCAATTGATGCACGCAATGGCTATGTTGCAACAGATGGTTGGACTGATACGAGTGAAGTAAAGGCACTTGATCTTGTGAAAAAGTTAGAAAAAATCGGCGTCCAAACAATCGTCTATACGGATATCGCAAAAGACGGTATGCTACAAGGACCTAACTTAGAGGAACAACAAACGATCCATGAAGCAACGACGATGGATGTTATCGCCTCTGGTGGCGTGACAACAAAAGAAGACGTACAACGTTTACGTCAACTAAATATGTATGGTGCTATTGTAGGAAAAGCTTTATATGATGGAAAAATTACATTAAAACAATTATTGGAGGGATAATATGCGTAATCAAATAATTCCTTGTTTAGATATTCGAAATGGACGGGTAGTAAAAGGGCAAAAATTTGAAAATGTAGCAGATGTTGCGGATCCAGTTCAATTAGCAAAACGATATGAAGCGGAACATGCAGACACATTATTTTTATTAGATATTGATGGAAAAGATCGCCAAACATTTTTACAAATTGTACGTGAAATCCGTGTAGCCACCTCTTTTCCATTATATGTCGGTGGAGGCATTCGTTCTGTCGAAGATGTCGCAAAGGCATTACAAGCAGGCGCAACAAAAGTATCTATCACAAGTGCAGCGATTAAGGACCCAGCGATTATCGAACAGGCTGCTTATGCATTCGGTGACGATAAAATCATTTTATCTATCGATGCGAAAAAAATTGGGGACAACAAGTGGCATGCTTTTACGAACGGCGGAAAAGTCGATAGTGGATTAGATGTGATTGCATGGGCAAAACGTGGAGAGGCACTCGGTGCTTCAGAGATTTTATTAAACTCTATCGATGCAGATGGTGTAAAACAAGGATATGACCTTCCGTTAAACAAAGCAGTCGCAAACGCCATTAACATTCCGGTTATTGCCAGCGGAGGTGCTGGAAAGATGGAAGACTTTTCTTCTGTATTAGCAGAAAAAAATGTGCAAGCAGCTTTAGCCGCTTCTGTTTTCCATTACGGCGAAATTGCCATTCCAGACTTAAAAAACTTTTTAAACAATGCTTAAAATTCCAAGAGGAGCTAGAAATATGTTAAATAATATAAAATTTGATGAAAATGGTCTTATCCCAGCAATCGTTCAAGATGCGAAAACAGGTGATGTTCTCATGCTCGCCTATATGAATGAAGCATCTTTACAAAAAACAATAGAAACGAAAGAAACATGGTTTTATAGTCGTTCTAGGCAAGCATTATGGCATAAAGGGGAAACATCTGGCAACACGCAAAAAGTCGAGCAAATAAAACTAGACTGTGATGCAGATAGTTTACTCATTCAAGTAACCCCGAACGGGCCTGCGTGCCATACGGGAGAACGTACATGCTTTTTCCATAATGTCGACGGGGGCACATCCACACGAACCGTCATCCATACAATTGTCGATACGATTGAACAACGAAAACAACAGCCTGTAGAAGGTGCATATACCACATATTTATTTAACGAAGGTATCGATAAAGTGTTAAAGAAAGTGGGCGAAGAAGCGGCAGAAGTCATTATCGGTGCAAAAAATAATGATAAAGAAGAAATTAAGTGGGAAATTGCCGATCTCGTTTACCACACGCTCGTTTTAATGAACATGACGGACGTTACGATCACAGATATAAAAAACGTGTTATATGAAAGACATCTTGCAAAAAAGGAAGAGTGACATGAGTAAATATTGGAGTTCCATGGCAAAACGTGCCAAACCTTATATTCCAGGGGAACAAGTAAATAAAACAAATATTATTAAATTAAATACGAATGAAAATCCATATGGTCCCTCTCCCAAAGTCGCAGAAGCCATAAAGGCGGAAATTGGAAACAACTTACGCCTGTACCCTTCTCCAACGATGGATACATTACGAGAGAGCATTGGTCAATATTATGACGTTCAAAAGGAAAATGTTTTTATTGGAAATGGTTCAGATGAAGTATTAGCATTTTCCTTCATGGCATTTTTTGAACCTGGTAAAAAGATTCTATTTCCTAATATTTCCTATAGCTTTTATCCTGTTTATGCGAATATATATCATATTGATTATGAAGAGGTGCCATTGCTTGGTGATTTTACCATCGACGTCGAAAAATTTTTCGATTCAGAAGGTGGCGTGATCTTTCCAAATCCGAACGCACCGACAAGCATCTATTTGCCGTTAGAGCAAATAGAGAAAATTGCGCAACATAATCCGAACAGTGTTGTGATCGTCGATGAAGCATATGTAGATTTCGCAGAAGCTTCTGCTATTTCTTTAACGAAGAAATATAATAATATACTCGTCATCCAAACGATGTCAAAATCACGTTCCCTTGCAGGACTGCGTGTCGGTTTTGCTATCGGACATGAAACATTAATTGAAGCACTCATTCGTATGAAAGATTCTTTTAACTCCTATCCAGTTGATCGCCTCGCAATGGCAGGGGCGATTGCAGCGATTGAAGATGAGGCATATTTTGAAGAAACGACGAAGCAAATTATTGCAACACGTGAAAAAACAACGGAGGAGCTACAATCTTTAGGGTTTCATGTACTCCCATCTAGTGCAAATTTTGTATTTGTGACACATCCAAATGTCGATGCGAAAATGCTCTATGAAACATTACGCGAGGAAGATATTTTAATCCGTTATTTTGGAACTACTTTCATCCAACAATATGTACGTATTACGATTGGTACGGATGAAGAAATGGCGACACTTCTAGGGGCGATCAAACGAATCATCCGTCCATAAAAATAGGTTGGGAAAGACAAGGATCTCTTCCTCGTTTTCCCAACCTTTTTGTGTGCCCTATTACATCGCACGGCGAATTTGTTTAGTATAAAAATAACGTATGACGATAAAATAGAGTACCTGAATAATGAAAAAGCTCCCTAAAACCATCACGGATTCTTTCACTAAATTATGACCGAACATGTGTGATAATGCTGTTAATGCAACTGCACCATGAATGACCGCCACACTCATCGGAATAAAGAAGAGTAAACCAATTTGCTTGCTAATCACTTTGTTCATCTCTTTTTCTGTTAAACCAATTTTACTTATTGCGGCGAATTTTTCTCTATCGCTATCTAAATCCGTATACAGTCGAAAATATAAAAAGCTACCAGCTGAAACGAAGAATACAATCCCAATAAATAAGCCGACAAATAACACAGGACTCCATACTTTATTAATATCGTAAACAATATAATCAACTGCTGTGAGTCCTACTATTTCTTGTGATATCTCTCTACCAGCATCGATAATGTCCTCTTTAGAACCTTTCGTTACTTCCCATACATACATATATTCTATGTTTTCAGGCTCAGGTAATTGTTCATAAATACTTTCACCGACAACATAAAAAGCTCCCATCGTTAACATCACATTCGGATTCACTTTTTCCTCTGTTTTTACCGCCTCTACCGTTGAACCATCTTTCAACATAATCGTACTCGGTAAAGGTATCATATTCATAGGAATCATTTCTCGCTTACTATCTGGCTCCACAATGATCGCTTCATCCTTTTTAAGAGAAACTGGTTCCTGATCAATTAAGGAAGCAAATTCATTGTACATTTCGGGCGTAACGATTGTCACATAACGATCATCCATCATAGCGGAATATGCTGCTATTTCACGCTCCTCGTATTCTAAACCATAATCATCTAAAATACGATTAACCGTCGCTATCTCCTCTTCATCCTTTTCGGCCTGTGTATAGGAATACGTAAATTCATTCACATCTTTCATTCCATTTGTGATCAATGAACTGAAACCAACCAATGTACCAATTGCACTAAATGCGACCGTCGAAATAATTGTCACCATAAAAAATACACGCGCATTATCTTTCATCCGAAAAGCTAAATCAGAAAACAATAACATATTCGTCTTTTTCCAAAAAAGTCCTTTACGGTTTTTCAACATACGAATAACGTAAACATTTAATTGACTAAACAATAAATATGTTCCAATTGTAACGAGGATCACTACTGGCAATAACGCAACTGCTACAGACGTACCCTTTACAGTTACCGCAATAAAATAACCTGTTCCTAATAAAACTACCGCTAGCAAGGTTAAAAAGACATTCGCTTTCGGCTCACTTTTTCCAATTTTGTCACCTTTCATTAACGTAATGACTTTATTCGTATTTAAAATAAATGTCACGAAAATCGAAATAACTAAAAATAATAAGATAAACGAAATAAACGTCACAATAATTGCCTTTGTCGGGAAATAAAAATTCAATGCCTCATCCATTACTAAAAGATTTTCTGCAATGAGTAAAATACCTTTTGAAAAGACGACACCAAATATAATCCCAAGCATCGTTGCTAACAATCCGATTAACATATTTTCTAAAAAAACCATTTTGCGAATTTGTTGTGTTGACATTCCTTGAATCATTAAAATTCCGAATTCTCTTTTACGTGACTGTAAAAAAGAACTCATCGAATATAAAATGAAAAAGAACGAGAACACGTAAATAATTCCACCAGCAACAGACATCCCTGTAAATACAGCCTTATTGATATCTGATTCCGAAAATAACGGATGAAATGCAAAATTTAAAAACGTAAAAAATACCATTACCGTAAACATACTACTAATGAAGTATGCTGCATATAATCGCTTATTTCTGATGACGTTATTAAATGCGAACTTCCGAAAAGTCATTGTCATTTCCTCCTAACAAAGATAATGTATCAATGATTTTCTGGAAGAATATTTTTTGGCTATCCCCCCGATGGATTTCAGCATATTGCTTTCCATCTCGAATAAAGATAACACGATCACAATAGCTTGCTGCTTGTGCTTCATGTGTTACGAGCATCATTGTTGCCGCTTCTTCTTTATTTAAACGAGATAACATTTCCATCACATCTTTAGATGCTTTTGAATCTAAGTTCCCTGTCGGTTCATCTGCTAAAACAAGGGAAGGTTCGTGAATCATCGCACGTGCAATAGCTACCCGTTGTGCTTGACCGCCTGAAATTTCGTATGTTCGTTTGTTTAATATTTCTGCGATACCTAGTTTTTGTGCAATCGCATATGCCTTTTCTTCCATTTCTTTCACTTTTGCATTATCTAATGTTAGTGGTAAAACGATGTTTTCTTCTAATGTTAATGTGTTTAATAAATTAAAATCTTGGAAAACGAAACCCATTTCACGGCGACGGAATTTTGCTAACTCATTTTTCCCTAATGTATGTGGATTTTTTCCATTAATTAAAATTTCTCCTGTCGTCGGTTCGTCAATCGTTGCAATCATGTTTAACAATGTTGTTTTCCCGCTTCCTGAAGGTCCCATGATCCCAACAAATTCCCCTTTTTCAATTGTCAAATTTATATCTGTTAAAGCACGGTAAGGCACTTTCCCTTCATACACCTTACTTAAGTTTTTCACTTCTAACATGTGAATTCCCCTTTCCTTCCTTCTATATATAGCTTATAACAGATAGACATGTTTAAAAATCGAACTATCTTTCACCTATCTTACATTGGTGTAAGGTGGAATTTTTCTTTTTCATAAAAAATGAAGCGTGAAAAACATAAATTTAAAAAACAAGATGAAAAGTGGTCCCTTTATGGACCGTTGATTCCACTTCTATATGATGGCCTAAGTAGGTGCACACTTCTTTTACTAAATAGAGTCCAATTCCTGTTGATTCACGAAAGACCCGTCCATTTGCTCCGGTATAAAACGGATCAAAAATACGTCGAATATCTTCTTCTGGAATCCCTACTCCTTCATCTGAAACCGATAGCACTTTCCTTTTATTTGTTTCCGTATAAACAATATCCATTTGATTGCTTTTACCGGCTGAATATTTCACAGCATTTTCGACTAGTTGTGTCCATATAAAATGAAACCACTTCTCATCTGTTTCTATCATTGTATTTTCTGGAATATGTATTTTCGGATACACTTTATTGCGGATAAATAATCGTTTATGTTCTTTCATCACATCTTGTACCATATGTAATAAATCTAATCGTTGAATACGAAAATCATGTTCCATCGTACGTATTCTAGACATATATAACACCATATTTAATCCTTTTTGTAACCGATCAATTTCCTCCTGAAAGTTAGATGCTTCTGGTTCATCTAAATCTTTTGCCATCAAATTAAGTACAGATACAGGTGTTTTCATTTGATGAATCCAGCGATCTAAAAACATAAAATATTGTTCCTGCTTCTTTTCTAAAGCTAACCGATTTGATTCATACGCATTGTACTGTGTTTTTAATACTTTTTGTAAATGCTGTGAAATTGGTGCCATATCAAGTTTTTCTAAAGATACATCCAATGTTGCAATCGGATTGCTCATCTTTTTATAAAAATGCCTTCTCGTCCAATACATATATATTAAATACAAAAGTAAAATAAAAAAACTAATGAAAATACAATAGGCAATAATGGCAATATCATCAAATTGAGCGAGTAGTAATATACCCATAAATGTACTCATTTGAATACATTGAACGATCACTAACAAAAGATGTTCACGAATAAATAATTTCATAACACATGCTCCTTCACCATGTGATGTGCAAACGATACCCTACCCCACGTACAGTTTCGACTGCATGTTCAATTCCTAGTTCTTGGAATTTTTTGCGGACGCGTGTCACATTCACATTCAATGTATTTTCATCCACGAACATTTGGTCATCCCATAGTTTTTCTAATAATGCTTCCCTTCCTGCTACACGCGGAAAACGTTCCAATAACATTTCTATCATATCTGATTCTTTCTTCGTCAAAGCCACAACTTCCCCGTTAAAATGCAATTCTAATCGTTCAACAAACAGTTGTAACCCCTCCAGTTCGACAACTCTTTCTTTCGTTTGCACCGCATACTCTCCATATGCACGACGCAAGTGGCTACGAATTTTTGCTAATACAATTTCAGGAGAGAATGGTTTCGTAATAAAATCATCTCCGCCATTTTCCAATGCCATCACTTGATCCATATCCCCAACACGAGCAGAAATAAAAATGACTGGACAAGTAGATACGAGACGGATTTGACGACACCAATAAAATCCATCATAACTCGGCAAATTTATATCCAATAAAACGATATCAGGTGCATATGCATTGAATTGGTCCATTATTTTTGTAAAATCTGTCGCAACTTGAACCTCATATCCATACTTTTGTACTTCTTCTTGTAAATATTGTGCGATTTTTTTATCATCTTCAATAATAAAGATACGTTGCATGCTATTCCCTCCAATAAAAAAACCTATCCTTTCTACATATTATAACGTAAAAAGAATAGGTACAAGAACGATTCTTCATTAAGTTGTTGAAACTCGCTTTCCAAAAAAACGTTTTAGTTGGAAAAATACAATCATTAGTAGGATGAACAAGCATGCTGGTACAAACCATCCTAATCCTTCTTCATACAATGGCAATACTTTTTCATAAAATGCAACAAAAGGTTTTGTCCATGTGAACGGTTCAACACCTAATGAATCTGCAAGTGCTTTACATCCATCAAATAATGAAACCGCAAAAATAAGTGCAACAGAACCGATGTAAACGAACTGTTTATGCATAAACAATGGAGATAAAAAACTTAACATCATTATGCCAATAGCTAACGGATATAAGACCATTAATACTGGAACAGAATAAGTAATAATGTTCGCTAAACCAAAATTTGCAAATCCGAATGTTAAAATCGTGAAAAAATATACGAATTGCTTGTATGAAAATCTCGGAATTAATGTTTGAAAATATTCCGCATTTGCCATGATTAAACCGATTGCTGTCGTTAAACAAGCTAACATCATTACAATGGCTAACATCGTATTTCCAAATATACCGAAATAATGGTTTGCAGTACCACTAAGAACAGCCCCACCTGTTTCTTGCATACCGATTGTATCTACACTACTTGCGCCTAAAAGCGCAATACCGACATAAATAAACGCTAATAAACAAGTCGCAATAATTCCAGACTTACCTGTTTCAATAAATATGTTCCACTTCGATGTCACACCATGTGAGCGAATAATGGAAATAATAATAATTCCAAATACTAATGATGCAAGTGCATCCATCGTATGATATCCTTCCAGAAATCCTGTCACATATGCTTGATGAACATAGGATCCAGTAGCATCTTGAAAAGCACCCATAGGATTGATATATGCGATGATGAGTAAAATAACGAGTAAAGTTACTAATAAAGGAGCTAAAATCTTTCCGATATTTTCGACAATTTTTCCAGGGCGTAAGGAAAAATATAAAGCGATAAGGAAAAATACGATTGAAAACACGAATAAACCAATTTGATTATTACTATGTTGGATAAATGGAGTAATCCCGACCTCATATGCTACTGTTGCCGTTCTTGGCGCAGCAAAAAAAGGCCCAATAGATAAATAAAGAATGGAAGTAAAAAGCACTCCATATATTGGATGCACTCTACTTGCTAATTCTTGTAAATTATTACTACCTGAAAACCCGATAGCTAAAATTCCAATAAACGGTAAAGTTACACCCGTCGTTAAAAAGCCAAAGACAGCTGGCCATACATTAGAACCAGCCTCTTGACCTAATTGAGCTGGAAATATTAAATTTCCAGCTCCAAAAAATAAAGCAAATAACATAAACCCTATCGCCAAATGCGATGTAAAGGTTAATTTTTTATTCATTTTGTTCACACCTTACTACTGCTAAACGGCAAAACTCTTTAAATTTTTGTTTCGATATCAGATTTTTCTTTTATAGAATCGATATGACTTTGAAACGTCTCTAATGTTTTATCATTCAACAATTGTTTTTCTAATTGTAATTTTATTTCATCATAAGGAGGAATATCATCGGTTCCTTCCTTCGCTTTTTCATAATACTCTTTAATTTCCTCTTCTGTTACATCCACATCGACCGTTTTAGCCATATAATCATTTAAAGTTAATTCAAAAACAAGCTGATCTTTAAATTCATTTTCGGAAATTTGGTATTGTTGTAAAAGTGTTTCTAATTCGTCGCCACTTTCTTCTTTTAATTTCTTTAAATGTTCTTCCGCTTCTTTATCTGTCACTTCAATATCTTTCTTTTTCGCCTCTTGTAATACAATTTGTCGGTCAATAACAGATGTTAATGCAGCTTCTTTTAATTCATCATTCTCTGTTTCTTTTTGCATTTGATATGCATGTAATGCTAACTGTGTATATACTAAATTATATACTGCACCTTTTACTTCTTCTCCATTTACAACTGCAACCACTTCATCGTCTCCGACACGTTCCTCTTCAGGCACTTCAAATTGTGTCGTTTCCTCTGTCTCTTCTTTCTTATCCCCACCACAAGCAGCTAAAATAAATACAAGAATGGCAGATAAGAAAACTATTAACCCTTTCTTCATGAAAAAACTCCTTTATTTTACGTCTACATCCATTCAAACATATAAAAATGAATGAACGCAACTATTATATGCCATTCTTTATTATACTACATTTTTCTCTGATGCTCTTCTTTTAAACATGACAAAAAGTAAAAATTAATTACAATTTAAATTTATGTACCATTTCATGCAAGTTTTGTGATATTGGAATTTCCCTAATCAAATCATATTACCTATACATTTTCTTATATTAATGACCAAATATTCATTAAATACCATGGGAGAACAATTGGCTTTTTGTCAAATAGTGTTAGTGACTTTCATAAAGTCATGTAACATGCCAATAAGAATAGCGTAAATATGTCACTTCGGAAATGTACTCCGCTTTCCGCGTGCGGCTGCTAAGCCAAGCTCAGGCTTTGCCTTCCCTTGTCTTATCTAGGCCTATCCTCACGCAGGAGTCTACGTACATTTCCTACGTTTCATTTTGTTGTTTACTCAAATCTTTTACATGAGAATTCCGAATGAAATGTTTTTTGATGGTTCGAGCATCTCGGCGTTCTAAGTTGTCAATGATATCGACAGTTTCTGCATCCACGTATTATAGCAAAAGAAAAAACTATCCATAAAT
>NZ_JBBKBG010000019.1:0-47755 GCF_037892545.1 Pseudogracilibacillus sp. ICA-222130 | reverse complement strand
AACGTTACTAGAAGCCTTTTTGATTGTTACTACATTTTTTCTACCAACTTTGTTATTTTGCTTGAAAGTGGACATGAGGAAGTTTTGCCGGTTGGCAACTCAAACAACCGACATAATCTTCATTAATATGCACTATCCATATATGTTAACGACACTTTTAAATTCGCGTTGCGCTCGCGAATCGCGTCGAGTAATTCTTTGTCTTTTGTGGATGGACGATTTCGAATGGCATATGTATATAAAATCATCGTTCCCAAATTCGTCGTTTCTACTTGTCTTAACTCATGTTTTTCTGTATATCGTTTGAAAATATCATCTAGTAACTGCTCATGGTTTAAATTTTCAGGTACAGTTACTTTTAAAATTTGTGTATCTTTTCCTTTACCATAATTTAAATAAAATAATAAATAGAAAATGACACAACCAACTACTGTTAAAATAATTGCTAAATCATATTTAAATAACCCACAAGTCATTCCAACAGATAAACCGAAAAATATATATGAAATATCTTTTGCATTCGTAACAGCACTTCTAAATCGAATTAGCGAAAAAACGGCAAACAACCCAAAAGCTACGCCAGAATTTCCACTTATAACATTCATCACAACCGATACGACGACACTCATAATAATAATCGTATGTACAAATGATTGGGAATATCTTTCTCCATCAAATGTTAGCTGGTATACCTTTGTAATAATTAAACTTAAACCTAACGCTAAAATCATCGCTAAAAATACACTACCAATCGTCGGGTCTTCTACAACACCGTTCGATGGAAACATATTTACATCCATTTTATATTCCTCCTACCATTGATACTTCATCATATAAATCTGCCATCGTTAAACTTTTTGTCTCCAGCATTTCCATACTTGTGCAAAATTTCGATGCACTTCGTTGTTCACAATTTACTTTTTGAATAATTCTCGTTAGCCATAAAGGAACACTGTCATTCACTTTCACTTCTAACACTACTAAGTTTGGATCAATGAAATAGTTTCCATATGATCCATTTTGCACCAATAAGTCTTCCTTTCTACTACGTAAATTAAAATCAAATGTCATACGTAAATCAGGATCATCGATACCGTGCAATGCATGTCTGTCATAACTTACAATCATTTCTGGTTGTAGTCGGTACAATTGTCTAAAATAATGAATTTCACGCATTACTTGTTCATTTGATGTGTCATATGTACCTAAAGGGGCATCTAGGTCCTCCTGTAAATAGCGATTCGCTTCATGAACCTTCATTGTTAATCGTCTTTTGTTGACAACCTTTTTATGTTTTTGTTTCACTTCAAAAAATGCTGTACCATTTTCATCTGCATCATCATACACTCGTAATCTCAATTTTTGACGATATTGCAATTTATTTTTCGTTTCATAGTAAATTGTCTTATCCGGACTTTCAAAATATAAAGATGTTACAGTATATTTTCCTTCATAACCATTTTTATCTGAACGCATATATGGTAAAAATTCCATTATAAGCGTTTCATATTGTTGTCTCGTTATTAAATACTTTTGCTCTCTTCGGCGAAATATTTCGAGTGCCATCCATATTACCTCTCTTTCTCTAATATCGGATTAGTTTAATCATACGAAATCGAAATGAGAGGATAGCGAAAGCAATATGATAGATTGATGAGAAGTCCATGAAAGAATGCAAATAAAAAAACATTAGCTTTCAACCTTTTCGTTAAAAACTAATGTCTTCTATCTCGGTTTACCATCCTTTTGGCAGTAAATTAAGTAAACCTAATAAAGAATAAACTGCCGCACCAATGAAAATAATAATCGTTAAACCTTGAATAAGTGGATGTGCTAATTTCCCACAATTCCATGCTGGTTCTTGCTCATTCAACTTTCTTGCTTTATTTATCATGACAACTGGAATAATAGACATCACTACCCCTGCAAAGGAACCGGCAATCGATAATGCATCTACAAAACCGACTAGACCACTGTATGCAATAATAAACGGCGTAATAGTAACAATACTAACAGAGATCAAACGATATTTTTTATCCCATTCTGATGGGAATTTAAAATGATCCACAATATTTGTCATAAAGCTCTGTCCAATTCCCCAAAATGATGTTAACATCGCCATTAGTGCAAATCCATTCGCTATAAAAAATGCCCAATGCCCAAGTGCATCCGCCCATGCTATCGTTACTACTTCTGTAATATTATCTGGACCAACAACCCCTAAAGATGCCAGTGGTACTAAAGCAAGCAGGATGGCAGTAATTAACATTCCTATTATAATGGCACGTGGTAAATTTTTAATATCATTGTTTTCATCACTTGAATATCCTCTAGCTAGTTCTGGAACGATATATTGAGCTAAAAAAGAAAATACAACAAGACTAAACACAGGAATTGCATAGGTATAATTTGCATAAAAAATAAATTCAGACTTTAACTTTGGGCCTATAATAGAAGCGATGATTAAAATCCCAATTAAAATTAACATTCCAATCGTCACCACTCTTCCGGCGACACCCGCTGTTTTTAATCCTAGCCAAATAACTAATGCAGCCGGTATAAAAAAGATTAAACTACCGACAAAATTCGGAATATGAAATAGTTCCGATAAAACTTCCCCACTACCTGATGCATAAGCAGTCATTGCACCTAGTGCGTTAATGGCAACAGAAATAAACATAATCCAGGCACCTATTTTTCCAACATACTTCTCGGTTAGCCCACTTAACTGTAAGTCCTTTTTTGTACGTAAAGTAGTTTCTGCAACATATAACATCATAATCGTCGTTAATGTTCCGGTTAATATCACCCAAAACAATAAGACAGGCCAACCAGCATTCTTCGTTCCAAAAGCTAAACTTAACACACCTGCTCCAATATTTGTACCAACAATTAACGCTATTCCTTCTAGCAAAGTTAGTCGTGTTCGTGTTAATGCTGAACCTTCTTCATAATTATTTTGTTCCATTGATTGTACCGTTTCTTCGATTCCCATTTATTTCTCCCTTTCTCATACAATATCTGTAAACAAATATAGAATGTTATCGTTTACATATAATCGTTCATGTCATTACATCCGTTCATCTATTTTATTGCTTCCTTCATCATTATCTACTATTTCTGGTATTTTCAAAAGTACCAAATAATCTATCTTATTGGGACCAAAATCAACAAAAAAGACTATGATGTTTCTATTAGACAAAACATCATAGTCTTTTCTCGCACTTTATGAAGAAAAAATCAATCATCCCATTCAATACTTACAATTTTTCCTGAAATTGCATGAATTTGAATTTCTGCTTCTAAATCGTCTTCTGTTTCTATTTCAACAAAATAATATAATTGTCCGTTTGAGCTTTCAAGGTCTACATCATCTACTTCTCCAGCCACTCTATTTAAGGCAATTTGAATCGCTTCCGCTTCTGTAATATTTTTCACTTTTTCTTCTTCAACTTGTTTTTGCTCTTTTACTTGTTCTTGTTTTTGCTCTTGTTCTTGTTTTTGTTCTTTCTTTTGTTCTTTATTTTGTTCTTCCTTTGGTTCTTTCTTTTCTTGTTTTTCACTGTTTTTTTCTGTGTTCACTTCATTTTTTGCTATCGTTTGATTGTTAGAGGTATTGTTTTGTTGGTTTTCTTCCGTGTTTTGTGCAGGCTTTTGTTCTGTTTTTTCTACAACTTCCCCTGTTTCACTATGCACTTTCACAATCATTGTTTTTTCATCTGCATCTTTTACGACAGCATCATAATATTCTACTTTATCTTCTGTCGATTTAGACATTTCTTTAATTTCACCTGGTGCATTTTTTAAAACAATTTCTTCTACTTCTTGTTCACTCAATTGTTTCGGCTGTTCATTCGCTTTTATTTGTTCTACACTTTCAACTTCTCCTGTCGCCCGGGAAATCTTTATTTCATATTCTCCTAGATCAGATTGGATTGTTATAATAAATTGTTCTGATAATTCTTCAGTTCCAACGATTTCTCCATCATACCGTTCCCCAGCAATTTCTTGTGCTTCTACTTTTGAAATAGCTAATTGTTTGCTATTCGGGGTAATAAATACTTGCCAACTAACCGTTCCGATTACGAGTATTAATGCTGTTGCAATAACGATACGCAAAGCCATCTTTTTGTCCATTTTTCTCACTCCAACTAAATTCTATTACGTACAGTATACGAAGTAATTATGAGAATTTAATGATAATCTACTAAGGAAATGATGATTTTTGCTTTCGTGCCTTTGCCTTCTTCACTTTCAATACTTACATCTGCACCCATGACGGCTGCAATTTCTTTTGCAATCGCAAGCCCGAGGCCTGAACCACCTGTTTTTCGTGCCCGTGCTTTATCTACACGATAAAAACGTTCGAAAATTTTATCGACATCTTCTGCTGGAATCCCTACCCCATCATCAATTACTTCAATAAGACCATGGTTTTCATCCGCCTTTCCAATCGCAATCGATATATTTCCTTCACTATATTTATATGCGTTCTCTACAAATACATAAATAAGTTGTTTCAAACGTTTTCGGTCTGCAAATACGATAATCATCTCATCTACATGGAGTGCAATTTTTGTATTAAAGGCGGAGTGAAAATGTTGGATAATTTCCTTCACTAGATGTATTACTTCAATTTCTTCAAAATCTAATTGCCATTTCGACTCATTTTTGGCTAAAAACAATAATTGTTCTGTTAATTCTCGCATCCGTATTGCTTCCGAATGAATCGCATCTAAAGATTCCTCCATTAGTTCCGGACGTTCCTTTCCACGTCTTTTCAATAAATCACTATACGATTCAATAATCGTTAATGGCGTTTTTAATTCGTGGGATGCATTCATCACAAACTCTTCTTGTTTTTCATAGTTTTCTTCTAAACGCTCAATCATCGTATTAAATGTTTGCCCCATTTGATACAATTCGTCTTTTGATTTTTTCGGTAAATCAATTTTTGTATAGCGCCCACTTTGTTGAATTTCAGTCATCGTATCAATCATATTTAAAATAGGCTTTGAAATGACTCTACTTAAAATCTGCGCTGAAACAATGACTGGAATCATCGCGATCAATGTGACAATCGTCAATATAATCTTTAACATATTTAAAATATTTGTTACGTCTTCTAAGTTTTCCATCATTTGTAAATTACCGACTTTTCCATCTTCATCAATAATTGGTATGGAGACAAATGTATGATACACATCATTCACATTGACAAGTTTCGCTGTTTCATGATCATAAAATTGCACCGGAAAATCACGTAATACTTGTTGTTCTGGCGTCGTTATCGTCACATCTACTTCTTCATTTGCACCAACAATTCGAAGCATCCCATTAATCGGTAAATAGGCGCGTAATAAATCGCTTTGCTGTACTTGTTCAGAAGCATCTTTCATCCCATTTACCGTCTTTATCGCCTCTTGATGGGATCGCTCGACTTCATTTTGATACATCATTTTATTAAACGTAAAATAAATCGCCACATTAATGACGATTAATAAGACGATAAATGTAAATGCTGTATATATATTAATTTTCGCTCTTAATTTCATTGTTCATCTTTCAGCACATAGCCGACTCCTCTAACAGTATGTATATATTGTTTATCATAAGGTTTATCCATTTTATTTCGTAAATAACGAATATACACATCGACAACATTCGTATCTCCAAAATAATCGTAACCCCACACATTATTTAATAGCTGTTCTCGATTGAGGACGATTTTTTCGTTTTTTAATAAAAAAGCTAATAAATCAAATTCACGTGGTGTTAGTTCAATGGAGTCTTCTTTACGATATACTTCTCTCGTTTGTTCATTTAATGTCAGTTCCCCGAAACGAAGCACCTCTTCCTCATCTTCGACTACTTCGGTTTTCTTTTCTTGGTCACGTAATCGTAAATGTGCACGAACTCTTGCAAGCAATTCTTCCATTTGGAATGGTTTTGTTACATAATCATTTGCCCCAAGATCCAGTCCAGCAACCTTATCTTCAATTGCATCTTTCGCCGTTAATAGAATGACAGGAACATCCTTATTCGTGGAACGAATTCGTCGTAAAATTTCAATGCCACTAATGCCTGGTAACATAATATCTAATAAGACTAAATCCCATTCGCCATCGATAAATGTTTGAAATCCTTCAAACCCGTCATAAACCTTCGTTGTTTCATACCCTTCATATGACAATTCAATTTCTAATAAACGTGCAATTTTCTCTTCATCTTCTACTATTAAAATATGCCTTTTCTTATCCAATGGTACCCCTCGATTTTTGTTCATTTTACTTATTTTAACATAGAACAGATAGAATACGGATTACATTTCGCTAACAAATGGATATCCCTGTCTAATTATGTTGCCCTTCTTGCTGCTTTTTGAATTGGATCCCAAACACCGTTGTATGGTGGTGCATATGATAAGTCGAGTTCTTCTAGTTCCTCCATCGTCATCTCATTATATAAAGCTGTTGCGATTACATCAATTCGTTTATCAACACCAGCTTTCCCGATGACTTGCCCACCTAATAAGAGATTTGTATCTTTTTCATAGACTAGTTTTATATACAAATCTTCTGCACCTGGAAAATATGCAGCAATATGTTTCCCTTTATACTTAACCGCTTCATGTCTAAAACCTGCAGCTGTCGCGTCTTTTTCCGTTAAACCGGTTTTCCCTAACGTAAGATCCATAAATTTGAGTATCGAACTTCCAACAATCCCTTTAAATGTACGATTCACGCCAACCATATTCATACCTGCAATTCTTCCTTGTTTATTCGCATTTGTTCCAAGTGGAATATAGTCATCCACTTTTTTCACGCGATGAAATTGAGTCGCACAGTCTCCTGCAGCATAAATATCCTGAATATTCGTTTCCATACGTTCATTGACGATAATCGCACCTTTTTTTGTTTTCTGAATCGAAGGAAGAAATTCCGTGTTCGGATGAACTCCTATCGATACGATCACCAAATCTGTTTCATGTTCTGTTTTGTCCGTTATAACATGTGTTGCGCTATCTGTTCCTGCAAACTTCTCTGTATTTTCTCCAAAAACAAAATGGATGCCATGTTTTTTCGCTTCTTCATGTATATATGTAGCCATATCTTCATCAAAAATTTTCCCGACATATTGTCCACGATTAATTAACGTAACATGCTTTCCTAATGTACAAAAACTTTCTGCTACTTCTAAACCGACATAGCCACCACCAATTATGGTGACACGCTCTATTCCATCATCAACCTTCGCCATTATTGCCTCTAAATCCGGAATATCTTTTAATAAAAATACATTCGATAAATCCATTCCTTCCCAACTCGGTTGATTCGGATTTGCTCCTGTCGCAATAAGCAATTTATCATAACATATCGAAAAAGATTCTCCAGTATGATGATTGATCCCTGTCACTATTTTTTCCTTTTCATCGATTGCGGTTGCTTCATGTTTCGTTAATGCGTTCATACCGAACTTCTTTCGATATAAGGAAGGAGTACGTACAACTAAATCATCTATATGAGCGATATCACCACTCAATACATACGGAAGACCACACTGAGCATAAGAATAAATTTCTCCACGTTCAATAATCGTTATATTCGCTCTCTCATCATATTTAAAAATTTGCATTGCGGCACTCATTCCAGCTGCATCGCCACCGATAATGACATAATTCATTTCCTCATCCTCCTAATATACTTCTATGAAAAAAAGGTTGTGCAATACTGTTGCTCAACCTTTTTCGTTATCCTTTATTTTAACATATCATGCCATGCTTCTTTTTTTCCATTTGCGCTTTTGCATACGAACATAATGGAATGACCTTTTTATAAGAGTGATATATCCTATATACCACCAATGGAGGGACAGCAAACATCCTTATAATGTTGTCACAATTTTTCCTCGTTCTGTTAATAGCTCTTTGTAAAATGGGTCAGCCCCTAAATGATAAATCTCATCACATAATTGAATAATTTCATCCATATCATGTGATATATAAACGATAGCCATTCCTCGTTCCTTCGCTAAACTTTTTAAAAAATGACTAATTTCCACTTTTGACTTTAAGTCGATTCCAACAGTTGGTTCATCTAAAAACAAATAGGTCGGTTCATGAATTAAAGAAATGGCGATATTTAGCTTCCGTTTCATTCCTCCTGACAATGTTGACACACGATCATGCCATCGGTTTAAATGCACATCATCACATAATTGTTTTAATGCTGTATGATCACGCTTTATTGGTGATAACTTTTCAAAAAAGTGCATATTTTCAGCGACTGTAAATTCTTCCCAAATAGCGATATCTTGTGGCACATATCCAATCTTTTGACGTAGCTTTTTTATATTTTTACGATTATATAATTTCTCCTCCATTACCACTTCTCCACTCGTTGGAGGTTGTATCGATGCCAGCACATTTAATAAAGTCGATTTCCCTGCCCCATTTTCACCGACAAGTCCGATAATTTGACCAGGTTTTACGGTGAAAGATACATCTTGTAAAATAGTCTTTTTTCCGAATTTCTTCGTTACATTATGTACGTGCAACATACGAATCCTCCTTTCGAATGAATATGATAATGAGTAGTACACTATTTAATATAGGCCATACATTCATATAATTTCCTTGTAACAATATTTCCATCGGATGTAGGAAAGTAAACCATGTCGATTGTGCTGTAATCCCAATAACATACGTCACAATCGCCACAAAAGTGATAGATAAACCGGTTAAATAAAAGATAAATGGTCGTTTGATCCACATGCTTATTAAAAAGGCACTACTATTCCACACATAACGACAAAGGAATAATGTGAGGAAAAAAGTCCATGATATCTGTTCATTGTATAAAAAATGAAAGATAAAAAACACGATAACGTCTATCATAAAAAGTCCTACCGTATACAAAATAAAATGTTCGAGTAAATAAGTCGTGACACTTTTTTTCGTAAATAAAAATCGGGTAGCCACATGAGCATTTTTTTCTTTAATGACCCAATCAAATAAGAAAAACGTCGTCAAAAAACTAATAAACACCCATATAAATGTCGGGGAGAAAAAGGATGCCGCATTAGACGTATGCTGCTCATCTCCCCTATATTTCATCGATGTATGAAGCAATGTACGCTCTGCTTCAATTTCTTTACTTCGTTCAATTAATTCTTCCTCTGTTACATCGATCGGTATATCGAACTGTCGATATAATTTCGCCACTTCATTTGCTGCCTTATATCGGCTTGCTTGTTGTTGCACGAGCGATTGAATCGTTTCGATGGTAGAAACATACGCAAAAGACATATCCGATTCATAACCATGAATTAATTTATGCCGATTGCCTTTTTCAAGTTTTTCATCATATCCTTCACGGACAATAAATACACTATCTAATTCATGTTTTTCTAATTGATTTAATGCTTCTTTTTCATCTAATAAATGGATCGTAAAAAAGGATTCTTCTTCTAATTTTTTAGCGAGTTCTAAAGTTAATGGAGTCTCTTCTTTTATGACAAAGCCCACTGGAATGGACGTATCATCTTTGACGACATCCAACAGTTGAACAAGCACAACCGTCGCAATGAACGGAATGAAAAGCCAGAACAATATACTATATAGTTGACGTTTCATATGAAGCCAACGCATATATAACATTTGTTTCATATTGTTCTCCTCCCTTTCACAAAAGCAATTGCTAACATGAGGAGCATTGCCACAACAGCCATCCATGCAAGTGGTGCATATGCCGCATATAAACGACCATTCAATATAATTTCTTGTAACCAAAACAATGCTTCATATGAATAAATGTAAGGAAGCCAATCCTGGACATAAAGTGGGAAATAAATCGTCGGAACAATGGCACCACTACTAATTAAAAACAACAATATCGTAATCAGTTGTAGCAATAATCTCCCTTTTAAAGAGGTGATGAGCATTTCTATCATCGCCAAAATCGCAACAACGATGACACTATACAATGCAAAGATGGTCGTAATTCGCCCATAATCTTCCCCATCTAAAGGTAAATCAAAAATATTTTTAAATAGGAAGAACAATCCAAAAGACAAAATGAAATGGATCCCTAAAACAATAGTCAGTTTTGCTAACAACTGCTGTGTCAATGTCACTCCGTACAACCTAATTCGGACACTCATTCTATCCGCCTCTTCACGATATAAAAAGAGATAAACAATCCATAACCAGATCGTCGATATAATAAAAAAAGCGGATAATCCGTAATATAAATAAAGGGAGGATGTCGCAATATTAGTCACTTCATCAGTGGATACAATTTTATCTTTACTTAATGCATACATAAAAAATGACATAAATTGCTCAAAGAGAAATTCATTACGTACTTCCTTATCGTCGATGAATTTTTTGGCGTAATGATTAATGAGCAAAATATTCGCTTGTGATGTATTGATATGCCGCATGACACTATCAACAATTTCTTTGACGACGATACTCTCTACTTGTTTTTGTTTATTACCGACCATTTCTAATAACACTTCTTGGCCATAAAATAAATCTTCTATAAAATTGGCAGGAAAAACAACATATGCACTCAATGTATTTTCATCCATTTGTTCCTGTGCACTCGTTTCATCTAACACTTCCATATGAACATATTGTTCAAAAGCTTCTTGTGCTTCCATCAATACATCTATTAACATCGTAATTTCTTCCGATTGATCATCATTTACAATTCCAATACGAATTGGTTCTGCCTCTTCTGTTTGCAACGCTTGAACAGATAAAAATAATGTCGCTCCAATCATAATAATTGGAGAAAGCAAAATAAGAGGGAATGTGAGCCATTTCCTCTTACTTTGCTTTACATAAATTTGTAGGAACATGAAATAATGTTTCAATGTTTGCATGTTTTCACCTTATTGCTTTTTTAAAAAAATTAATCTCTCACACTCTTTTTCTTAAATTATTACCATTAGAAAGCTGACATTTCCATGAAGTAACTCATCATCCATTTTTCAAAATTCGGTTCGATAACTTCTTCTACATATTTCATTAACTCAGATTCTGACATTTTGCCAATGTCTTTTTCTTTGCTCGTATCTGGCATTTCAACAGATTTAATCTTTTCACCGTCTACATCAACATTCAATTCAATTTGACCAGCTTGGAATTTTGATAAGTCTGTAGAGAATGTATTCTCCGATGTCATATTATCTTTTTCATAGGTACTAGTACCGTCCCAGTTAATCGCAAAATTAAAGCTAATTGATTCCACACCAAATTCACGTTCAAAGTCTTTTTTCGATTTTTCTACAGATTCTTCCCCACGATATACGATATTAAATTCATCATATTCGTCTGCAAATGTTAAAGTGACCTCGTCTTCTGCTTCATCATCTTTCCATGTGAACGAACCATCTAAATTAAACACATCATCATCATACTTATCTTCAAAACCAAATTCGTATGCAAAGGCTACCTCTTCTTTAGAAATATGTTGGTCTCCTTTAATTTTCAGTGTTCCTTCATTAGAATCTTCTCCTGCATTAAAGGCAAAATCTCTTTTTACAATCGTATCTCCATCGACCCAAATGGTGGATGTAAGCCCTTCTTTAAATACGCCATCTTCAAATGATTCTTGTAATTCTTCAATCGTATCATCATAATCATCCATTATATCTGCAACCATGACAGCATTTCCAGCTCCAACAGCTACTTCTAATTTGTCTGCAACAATTTCCTTTAATCTATCGTCATCTTTCATTTTTGATAATACTTTATCTGCAATTTCTTTAATTTGATCTTCATCTAGTTTCATCGTAATTTTTTCAGACTTGACATCATCACCTAATACTTTTACTTTTTCACTTTCCGTCGTAAATGCATCTTCTGGTAATTCATCAAAAATAAATTTACCATACTCATCTTCTAAATATTCCTGTTCATCTTCTGTAAATAGTTTCTGTTGATCGAAAAACTGACCAAAATCATATTCCGTATCATCGTTATCAAATGTGTACGGGTCAATTTCCTTTAATAAATCCCCTACATCTTCATCATTAATTTTTAACACTTCATCTAAAAATGGTAAAACGATAAATAAATCATTTTCAGTTAATGCAACACTAAAATCTTCTATTTTCATTCCCATTGCATTCGCACTAATATCTGTTACCATTTCTTTTTCTTCCATATCTGTCTCTGTTTCTAATACTAGATTAATATTATTCACAATCTCTTCTATCTCTGAAAAACCGTAAGCACCTGGATCCTTATAGTTTGCACTAATATCCATATCGACCCCAACTGCATTTTCTTGTTGGAATTCATACCACTCTTTTTCTAAACTATAACGCTCTTCAAAGAAATCGCGCGTTTCATCCAATGAAGCTTTTTCCGCTAAAAAATATTGTGCCTTTGGAGATGACGTTTTAATTACTGTATATGCCGCTACTCCACCAGCAACAACGATAATAGCAATAATAATTCCGATAATAATTCCTTTTGAGCTCTTTTTTGGACTGTTTTCTACTGTCTCACTCATTCCAATACCCCCTCTTTATCTCCATTACATTTCCATTCTATGACAACAAACGTAAAACATGTTAAAGCAATTATACATAACTTATATCCTATATGCCTAATAAATATATGCTACATTCGAAAAGTGATTCATAAGACTCAAAAATAAAATTTAAACTGATCATAATATCGACTTATTTCTAAACGGTCGTCTCCTATTGATACAACGGTAACTTCCCCTTTAATTTCTTCCGCTTCCTTTTCTTCTCCATCATCCATTTGAACTACAAATGTAAATTCTATATGTAACTCATTTTCATTTCCAATTATCTCTTGTACTTGAAAATCTTCCACCGATAAATTCGCTTCTTTTTCATCCACGATTGTAACTGGATACTTCATTTCATTCGGCATTAAATCCTCATATGCCTCTTCTGTTACATATGTACTCAATAACTCTTGGTGTTCTACAAGTTTTTCCGGAGCTTCTAAATCAATGGCACCATAAGAAATGGTATACATCTTTTCCACAAACTTTTCCGCTATTTGAATGGCCGCTTCTTTTTTCGTTTCCAGTGGTTCGGTTTGTTCATTTGTGTCATTTGTCGTACAAGCTACTAATATAAAAATAAATGCGATAATAAGTGAGGACATTGCTATCTTTTTTCGCATCGTCATCCCTCCTTGTGCTATATGTATACCCATAATAGAAAAAATGTAACAAAAAAGAAGGTACAACGAAATATGACATCCACCCTACATATTCATCACAGTCAAAATGTTGACAAGATAGGGGAAACAGAGGAGTTGAAGCCCATGCCCGCGGAAAGCGTCCACCTAAAGTGGAAATCAACCGTGGAAGAAGGTATAACAAAAAGCATAGCCGCTTGTTTACGACTATGCCTACTTTTTTCATCCTACTAAAGATTAGATTTCATCTCTAATCTTTATGACGTATTACCTTTTAACTAACGTATGAAGAATTCTTTTCTAACTATGGTGCCCAATTCCTTTTCGGTCATCTTTAATGCGAAAGGATAAAATAAATCCAATTGCCGCTAAAATACCCGCAAATATAAACGATACGTTGACCCCGTGAATCATTCCCTCCACCGCTTTTTCAGGGATGGCTGCTGTTGCCATCACTGTAACAAACACAGCCGTTCCTATCGCACCAGCTGATTGGCGAAATGTATTGTTCATCGCCGTACCATGCGGAATTAAATGGTCCGGTAATTGATTCAATGCTAATGTTGTCATCGGCATCATGACCATCGCAATCGAAACCATTCGAATTGCATTCATTGTTGCGAGAAAAGCGAATGTTGTTTCTTCCGATAAAAATCCGAACGCAAATGTTGTGACAGTTAATAAGAATAATCCAATCACGCCTAACCACTTTCCATTAAAATGGTCAAATAAGTAACCGGTTATCGGATTCATCACTCCCATCATAATCGCACCTGGAAGTAATACTAATCCAGAATGTAGTGCCGAATATCCTAACATATTTTGCATATACAGCGGCAAAATAACATTCGTACCTATCATTGCTGCAAACACAATCATCCCTAAAATCGTTGCGAGCGTGAACGTTTTATATGAAAACACGCGAAATTCCAAAATTGGCTGTTCTAAACGTAATTGACGTTTGATAAAGATATAAAGAGCAATCCCTCCAATAATAATCGTTCCCGCCACTTGAACATTCGTCCAACCGAGATCACCAGCAACACTAAACCCATATAAAATCCCACCGAAACCTATCGTCGATAATACAATAGAAACGAGATCTAATTTTGGATTTTTTTGTTCTGTCATATTTTCCAATAAAAAATATGCGGTAATCAAGTTTAATACAGCAATTGGCAAGACGACATAAAATACACTTCTCCATGGGAATTGATCGACTAACCATCCAGATAGACTCGGACCAACAGCAGGGGCAAATGCGATAATTAAACCGAATAATCCCATCGCCGTCCCACGTCTTTCTAATGGAAAAAGTAAAAATAAAATCGTCTGCATTAACGGCATCATAATTCCTGCACCTGACGCTTGAAAAATACGTCCAATAAGTAACGTCGAAAATTGTGGTGCGATAGCACAAAGCAATGTACCAAATGTAAATAGCCCCATTGCCGTCATGAAAAGACCACGATTCGTAAATTTATCGATTAAAAATGCGGTAATGGGAATCATGATTCCATTCACAAGCATAAACACCGACTGGAGCCACTGTGCCGTACTTTCACTAAGCTGTAAATCTTCCATAATTGGCGGAAGTGCTGTTCCTAATAATGTTTGGTTCAATATTGTAATAAATGCTCCAGACATTAACACAATAAATAACGGAAGGTTTTTCCGCCAATTAAATGATTCGATATTTGACATATAAAACCAACTTTCCATCTATCAATCTTAGACATACCTATCCATATACCCTAAGATAATAGAAAAAAAACATGGTTTCACAAAATTTCGCTTTCATCCTTTATATATGTACTTTTTCACCTGTTATATGTCTTCCTCCATTACAATATGTTTCCCTTTAAAAAAGTAGCGCTTTTTCCATACAGGAACAATAATGTTTGAATAATTAATAAACAAAGGACAACGACAGCCCATAGTTTTAAAAAGCCAGCAATAAAAATCTCTACTGCATCATATGAATGAAAAAAACCTCTTTCATACATCGAATATGTAAAAGCAAAAAACATGCCGAATGTAAAATTACGCGACCATTGTGTCACATGATAATTAAACAAACCATGACGTAAGCGATAACGTTTATACCGTTTCCATACACGGGCACATTCCAGCCCTTCAATAAATAGGAAAAATACTACCGTTACGCCCCAGACAAAGAACGTAATGCGAAAAGAGAATGCATCTGTCATCACTATTGCTAAACCAGTAATCGATAAAGCCCCATGGATAATACAATTCGTATTTGCCCAATCATCTGCCAACGTCCAATTTATTTTTGCATATGAACGAATGATCAATACGAACCCAACCATATAACAGCCCATACCTAATCCGATCATCCACGGAAATATCGGTAATACAAACGAGCCAAACATATGATATATCATTAAGACACCTGATTGAATGCTTACTGTCGATAATAAAACAATGCCATCTACTTTGATCGTCTTATGTGTCGTACATAAATAAATAAAAGAACGTAGATAAATGAATAGGAAACATGACAGAAACATCATATTTACTACTGTCAAAAATTGTAACCATGGAAGAAATGTTTCGGTGTACATTTTTATGACGATACAAAATACAGATAATGCTGCCACCCAAGTACCCAATGCAAAGGAACGAATCGGTTGTTTCATCAATTCCTTCATTTTATTCGCTTCACTATATGTAAGGATCATCATGAACAAAACAATGAAAGTAATAACACTGTACAGTAAAACAAAAAAGTCATCCTTCCGATTTAAAAACGTAAAATATTCAAATGCACCGATGAAAAATATACCAAACGCCATAATAATGGCTGGTGCAGCTGGTTCGATTGATAACTTCCTACGCAAAAAATCCATTTTTACACTTCCTACTAACATATATCCTTATTCAGTATATCAACGAACGTGCAACTTATTCATGTTTTCTGCTTTCCGATACTGTAAAGTTCGTAATTTGTCGAATAAAAATAGACGATTCAAGTTAATACCCTGAATCGTCACTAGTGATGTTATCAATCATTTTGTAATCATATGTTTGCAGTGGTTTTTCGGCTGGTCCTTCCAATACTTCCCCTGTATAAGCAAAACGTGACCCATGACAAGGACAGTCCCAACTCTTCTCTGCATCATTCCATGCAACTTCACAACCGATATGTGTACAAGTTGTATCGACTATATGCACTTTCCCGGATGGATCCTTATAAACTCCTTTTCGATCCATCCCTTCTCGAATAACCGTCGCCTGATCTGGTTCTAAATGTTCTATATCACTTGATAACACTTCTAACTTCCCTTTTAGTAAATGCCCAACGACATTGACATTTTGTTTTAAGAAATTTTTCACACTAGCAGTCGCATGAAACCGAGATGGCTGGTACAATGTACGAAATCTGTTTTCTTTTCCAAGTACAATATCCTTTATAAGATGAGCTGCAGCCGTTCCATTTGTCATACCCCACTTCCTAAAACCTGTTGCAATTAAAATATTTTCTTCATTTGGTGTAATACTTCCAACATATGGAATTTCATCTAAAGTCGTTAAGTCTTGTGCCGACCATTTCGTCACTTCTTTCTCAAGATGAAAATGTTCCATACCGAAAGTATGTAAATGACGATAATGTGCGGATGTATCTTCCGCTTCGCCTGTACGATGTTCATCACCAATAAGGAGTATTGCTTGTTTACCATCTATTGTCGTTTGACGAATGGAACGAGCTGGTTTTTCGGCATTTATATATATACCTCCAGCATATTTTTCTCTTAATGTTGCAGCAACTACATAAGAACGCTCCGCATACATGCGCATAGCATACATTCCGAGTCCTTCATAAAATGGATAATGTGTTGCACAAACAATATATTTCGCCCCAATTTCTTTTTCATTTTTCGTCTCTAAAACTGCTCGAACACCCGATTTTATGTTGACTGCCGTAACCTGCTGAAAAACTTTACCACCAAGTTTTTCGAACGCTTTTAATAAATGTAGACAATATTTTACCGGATGAAATTGCCCTTGTCCTGATAATTTTAAAGCATTTTTAATTGGAAGGGATATTGGAATATCTTTCGTCAGCTCTCCCTTTATATGTAATTGTTCATATGCGGCATATTCATCTTCAATGTCTTTTTCGCCTTTTTCTGTCATCGCATAAAGATATGCTGTTTCATCACGCCATTCACAATTTATTTTTTCTTCTTCTACTATTTTTCTCATCCATTTTAATGCATTTTTATTTGCTTCATAGTATAGACGAGCTTCATTTTTACCGATAGATTTCAGTAGTTTATTGTAAATTAACCCATGTTGTGCAGTTACCTTTGCCGAGGTATGTCCTGTCGTTCCGTGTAATACGTTATTCGCTTCTACGAGAACTACAGATAATCCTTCCTTTGCAAGTAAATACGCCGTCGTTATCCCCGTAATTCCCGCTCCTACGACACATACATCTGTTTCCATATTTTTCGTTAAAGTCGGATATGTTAGAATAGCTACCGACTGAAGCCAATACGCCGTTTGTTCATCATTTTTCATCGTTACACTCCTCCTAAGTATACCATGTCCTATTCAACAAAAAATTATGCTACATTTCTTTTATGAAGGAGAGATTTCTTTCACTGAGGACAAACTATTGCAATGAAGAGTTATGAAAATGGGGCTGAATTAATGAAAAAAGCAACCTCGAGATACATCTCATAAGGTTGCAATCACGGCGTTTAAACGCTCTCTTGCTAGCAAAGTGGTCCAACCGATCATGACAAAAAATTCACTTACGACATCGACATGCACGATATACGTTTTTACGTAAAACCAATGCGTTTCATAAACTTTTACATGACACAGAATTACCCAACATAAGCATACGAACTCGAATGGGTGCAAAAAATGTACAGAAACTTCAGCTGGATGTTGTCTTACCTAACCACCTTTTACAAAAGTAGAAAGAGGCTTCACGACTATCCAAGCAAAAGATCTGTACATTTCTAACATCATATATAAAACTACCCGTTTATATTTCAAGGATCTTTATCCACTATTCAGTTATTCTCTAACACCTGTTAACATACGCAAACCATTTAAAATAACGAGTAATGTGCTACCTTCATGAATGATAACTGCAAATGTCATATTCATATTTCCTGTAATATTTAAAACAACGAGCAATACGACAATAGTAAGCGCCATAAAAATATTTTGCCAAACAATTTTACGTAATTTTTTCGCAATTTTATGTGTATATGAAAAGCGAGTTAAATCATTTTTCATGAGAACTGCATCCGCCACATCAATGGCAATATCTGTTCCTTCTCCCATCGCGACACCAATATCTGCTGTCACAAGTGCTGGAGCGTCATTTACACCATCTCCAACCATCGCCATTACTGGATAATCCTTTTTCAAATCTGTAATCATTGCTGCTTTTTCTTCTGGCATAATATTTCCACGTACTTCATCTAAACCTAACTTACGTCCAATTGCCTCACCCGTACGTTTCGCATCTCCCGTTAACATCACTGTATGGATACCTTCAGATTTAAAATATTCAATTGCTGCTTTCGATGTTTCTTTCGGTACATCTTGAATGGCAATTAACCCTAATACTTTATCATCTGTCCCGAAGTAAACAACCGTTTTTCCTTCATGTTCAAATTGCTCTGTTTGTTGTTGAATATCTGTTGGGATAACATGATAAGATGTTGGTTTTCCTATTTTGTACGTTTGTCCATTTAATGTTCCGACAAGTCCAATGCCGATTACATTTTCTACTTCCATTTCATCTGGAGTAATCGTGTCATAATGCTCTATTATCGCTTGTGCTAACGGGTGGTTGGATTTACTTTCCATGGATACAATGACACGTTCAAATGTATTTCGGTCTGCTTCGATTATTTCAGTGGAGAAATATGTTTCCGTTACAACAGGTTTTCCTGTCGTTAATGTCCCTGTTTTATCAAACGCTACTGCATTTAAATCTGATAAATTCGATAAATAAGAACCACCTTTAAATAAAACTCCACGTTTTGCTAAATTACTAATCGCCGATAATGTTGCTGGAATATCTGTTACCGCAAGTGCACATGGCGATGTTGCAATTAAAAATACCATTGTACGATAAAAACTCTCATAGCTCGACCAACCAAATACGTAGAAACCTAATAAATAAAATAACGGTGTTAATACGAGTACAATGGATACATAAACTGGTTCAATACGCTTAATTAAAGCAGCTGTACGAGAGATATTCGTTTGTGCTTGGGTTACCATTTCGATAATTTGTGAAATGACTGTTTCAGAACTATCCTTCGTCACTTCCATGATCATCGTGCCTGTTCCATTTATCGTACTACCAAACAATGTATCTCCTGCTTTTTTCTCGACAGGAATACTCTCACCAGTTATCGCCGCTTGATCTACAGCACTTTCCCCTGAAACTACAACGCCATCTGTTGGGATTTGATCTCCATTTAAAATAGATAATTGATCTCCTATAGTTAAATCTGCCACATCAACGATTTCTATTTCACCATCTGGCTTTATGCGTCGAGCATTCGTCGGGTTTAATTGTAATAAATTCGTAATTTCTTTATTACTTTTACTTTCTGCATAATGTTCTAAAAAATGCGCCCCAGCAAAAATTAAAATAAGCAATGCGGCTTCCATAAAGTCACCGATAATGACTGCTCCAATTGCTGCCAATGTCATTAAAATATGGACATTTGGTATGAATTTTTTCTTTTTTATTGATTGCTTATACGTATCAATAAATCCTTCCATAATAATATGGTAACCAGATAATATAATCGAGACGACGAATAAACTATTTTTAAAAATAACTGGACTCACAAAAAGTGCCACAAAAAACGCAACGATCCCAACAAAAAATAAGATAACTTCTTTATTTCCATCATGACTATGATTATGGTCGTGCCCGCAATTACTCATAATTGTATATCTCCTTTACGTGTTCTATTGCTGTATCAAATAAATCATGTACGTGTTCATCATCTAAATGATAGATAACTTTTCTCCCTTCTTTCTTGTTCGAAACAAGTCTAGCCATTTTTAAATCTTTCAAATGGTGTGATACAGCACTTTGACTCATCCCAACATGTTCACTAATCTCTGTTACTGTTAACGAATGTTGTTTTAAAGCATATAATATTTTAATTCGCCCTTTATTGGCGATAGCTTTGAAAAAATTAACGACATCTTCCTCTAAAAGTTCATCTAACATTTCTATTTGTTCGTTCGCCATATATATCCTCATTTCATCTTTAGTTGAATATATGAGAAATTGTTCATATGTTCATTAATTAGATTATAAACAATTTTGATAAAAAAGTCAATGAGACAATCGCGGATAACTTGTAGAAAGTATAGGTTTATTTTATTTTGGTCGTAAATATTCCTGTTGATTACAAGTATTGGGATGAACCCTATGTACATGGACGCAAGGAATTTTTATGAAGCAACGAAAGGAGCCAATGTTTCGGAACATATAAGGAGGAAAAGAAATGAATGAAACGAATAAAAATCACTTCCCCTTACTAATTCGTCCTGTTTTCTCCCATAAAAAAAGCACGAACCCTCAAAGGGTCCGTACGTTTATCCGAACTATATTTTATGCCTCTTTTGCAGGATTTGCCTCGACATCGATAGAAATTTTGATTTTATCACCAACGAGTACCCCGCCAGCTTCTAACGCTTGGTTCCATGTAAGACCAAAGTCTTTTCGATTTAAGGCTCCTCTAACAGCAAATCCAGCAACTTCTTGCCCCCATGGGTCTACTGCTTTTCCTTCAAATTCTGCTGCAAATGTTATTTCCTTTGTAACACCCTTCATCGTAATATCACCGATAATATCGAATTCATCCTCGGCTGTTTGCACGATTTTTTTCGAGGCAAAATTTATTTTTGGATATTTATCTACTTCAAAAAAGTCTGGAGACCGTAAATGGTTATCACGGTCCTCATTTGATGTGTCAATTGAACTGACATCTATGTCAAACGTAATAGTACAATTCGCTAAATCTGCTGGGTCTCCATCAATCGTTCCGGTAAATTCCCCAAAACGTCCACGTACTTTTGACACCATCATATGTTTCACTTCAAAACCTACACTCGTATGGCTTCCATCAATATTCCATTTTACCAATTCATTCCACTCCTTTTACGTATGTTTTTCTAACATTTCTTTTATGACAACCGCTTGGTTGTGTGTTTCATCCTTTGCACTAAACAATAATGTGATCGTATTATTCTCTTTTTGCATTTGTTTCAATTGGTCATAATTAGCTTTTTGTGCTCCAGATTGTAACTCTTTTTCGTACTTTTTCTTAAATATAGCAAATTTATCTACTTCATGGTTGAACCATTTGCGTAATTCTTTTGAGGGACCGATTTCTTTCATCCATTCATCCAAATTCGCCTTCTTCTTTGAAACACCACGTGGCCATACACGATCAACTAATATGCGTACACCATCATCCTTTGTCGCATCATCATAAATTCGTTTCAATTTCACTCCAATGGATCACCACTCCTTATATACTAGAATCACTCTTTATATTCCTCTATTACATTCAAAATAAACATATTAAACTAAGTGAACTATAAAAGAGAATGAAACTCGGTCCTGTTTATCTTTTAGTAATAAACAGGACCGAGTTTTTATAAGTAAATACTATTTATGACCAATCATTTAAATAATTAACCAATAACATGCCAATTATGATTGACAGTCGCTTCGATTACTTTATATCGTAAAATATAATTTGCAATAATTTCCGATACATCAATCGGAATTTCCTTCACAACTGGACAAGATTTAAACATCATATAGTTCCCACCACCACTCGCACGATAATTATTCATTACAACATGCAATTTATCGTTAGCTTGTAATGGATGACCTTTATATAATAACTTTGTAATCCGTTTTCCTTCTTCTTTCGATACATCTATTTCATATTCAATCCCATCCCACATATCATAATTAAAATGTTGAGGTTTTGGATATAAGAATCGATCATTCACAACAATATCCCCGGCATCGTTTTTGACAAAATAAGTAGCTGATAATTCTAATGCTTCCTTTATAACTTTCCCAGTTGCTTCTATGACGACTAACGTATTTGGATAAATATAGTTACTGACAACACTTCGCATCGTCACATCTTTTGGAAATCCTGGTGCTAAATTATCAAATAAAGCCGTGCAAGACACATCCACATCAGCAACATCCATTTGTACTCTATTTAAAAAATCAATCAAAGGACTATCTTTTAACCGTATTTGCATCGGATCATGAACTAGCATATCTCCCTCAATATGTCCAATTGGTTGATCTAACCATTCTTGAGTACTATTTTCATACGGTGTAATAAGTTCTAATATACGATCATCTGCCTCGACACCATCAACAAAAAGCAAGCTTGACTCTTTTTGTACGACAGCATAATCCGAACCATTTTTCTCAATTTGTAATATTACTTTTCCTAAAGCTTTTCCTTGTGAACCCGGTTGTACTACTAATACACCATTCACAATTTCATTTTCAATTTCACGATGTTGATGACCGGTTAATAACACATCTATTTCAGGTAACTCCATACATAATTCGTACCCTCTATTTTCCCCGGTTAATGCTTCTGTTGGTTCTCCTGTTTGTAAATCACGTTCAAACCCGCCATGATAAGCTACGACGACAACATGCACCTGTTCTACCTCTTTTAAATAAGACACCCATTTTTTCGCTACGTCAACTGGATTTAAAAATTGCATTCCAGAAATATGTTCTTCTTTCTCCCAATTCGGAATATAATCTGTCGTTAATCCTAAAATACCAACACGAATTCCATCTGCCACTTCTTTTACCATATAAGGATTCCCATAATATGGTTCCTTTGTTTTTTCATCCACAATATTTGCAGAAAGCCAAGGATAATTCGATTCATCAATTGCCCGTTGTAATAAATCTTTTCCATAGTTGAATTCATGGTTCCCTAAAATATTGGCATCATAGTTTAATTCATTCGTCACTTGAATCATTGGGTTTCGTAAATGTTGCTCATATTTTGCATAATGATATGTTAAAGGTGTCCCCTGAATTAAATCGCCATTATCGATCAATAATAAAGCTTCATGTTTTTTTCTTTCTTCTTGAATGATTGTTGCAATTTTTGCAATGCCTAAGTCTGCATGTCCATTCGTTCCATATTGAATTGGAAACACATTTCCATGTATGTCACTCGTTTCTAATAAAACTAATTCATGTATTGTCATAGCTATTGATCCTTCCTTCATTCTTCCTAAGAGTCATTCACTTTTGTATGTTTAAAGTATAACAAACAACAATTGAAACTTGAACGGATTTTATTTTAATATTTTTATTTCATTACGCCCGATATGTGTTATACTATTTTAGGCACTAATACAAATAAGCATATCTCATTTAACGTAAATAGGACATCTTATTTAATTCTTTGTAAAGACTTATAGAAAAGGGGTATTCATGAAATCTATTTTAATTTATAATAAAAGTTCGAGCATAATAATTTACAAAAAGGAGATACACATATGTTAAAACGTTTTATGTTGTTTGCCGTAATGATTTTATCAATTGGTATTTTAGCTGCCTGTGGATCGAATAACGATGATGCAAGTAACAGCAATGGAAGTGGTGAAGGAAAGGAAATCGATGAATTAAAAATTGGTTTCGTACCATCAAAAGACCCTGACGAAATTATTACAGCAACAGAACCATTAAAAGATTTATTAAAAAAAGAGCTTGAAAAAGAAGGTATTACAGTAAATAATGTAGATATTTCTGTAGGGACTACATATGAAGCAGTTGGGGAAGCATTATCAGCTGGTACGACTGATGTTGGATTAGTTCCTGGAGGTACATTCGTACTTTATGATGATGGAGCAGAAGTTATCTTAACTTCTACACGTGCAGGATTAAACAATGATTCAGAAGATGCAAAAGACTGGAACGATAACAAACCGACAGAAGGAACAGATGAACAAGCTACATACTACCGTTCTTTATTCATCGCTGGTCCATCTGAAAAAGGACAAGAATTAGCTGAAAAAGTAAATAAAGGCGAAGAGCTAACATGGGAAGACTTAAATAGCGCCAACTGGTCTGTAATGGGATCTTCTTCATCTGCAGGATATATTTACCCAGTTTTATGGTTATTAGAAAACTACGACAAATCAATTACTGATTTAGATAGTGTTGTACAATCAGATTCATACGGAAGTTCTTTCGCACGTTTAGCTGCTGAACAAACAGACGTATTAGTTGCATTCGCAGACGCTAGAAGAGACTATGCAGAAGATTGGGAAAGTAAATTCGATGGTAAAAATGATATTTGGGAAGATACAAATGTTATTGGAGTTACAGATGGAATTTACAACGATACAATTAGTGTAAGTAAAAACTCTGACATTATGGATGATGAGTTAAAAGCTGCTTTACAAAAAGCATTCATCAACATTGCTGAAACAGAAGAAGGTAAAGAAGTAATTTCTATTTATAGTCACGAAGGATACCAAGAAGCTACTAGCGAAGATTATGAGACAGAAAGAGAAGCTCAGCAATTAATCCGTGACATGAAATAAAAACAAAAAGACGTTATTGACCCAATACTGGGTCGATATCGTCTTTAATTATCTATTCTTATCTATCATCATATTCATGATGGCCAAAAAAATGACTTCGAAATGATTGGAGAATAACTATGATTGAGTTTATAAATGTCGAAAAGCAATACGATAATGGCACAAAAGGATTATCGAATGTCAATTTAACCATTAATCAAGGGGAGTTCGTTGCAATTATCGGGCTTTCAGGTGCAGGTAAATCTACTTTACTTCGATGTATCAATTTAATGCATAATATTACAGGTGGACAATTATTAGTAGATGGCACAGACGTATCTAAATTAAGAGGAAAGGAAGTACGTCGCTTTAGAAGACGAATCGGGATGATCTTCCAATCTTTTAACTTAGTAACGAGAACGACTGTATTAAAAAACGTTATCGTATCATTCGTTCCAGACTTACCTTATTGGCGTAAAATAACAGGTATTGTCAAAGAGGAACATAAAATAAAAGCACTAGAAGCATTAGATAAAGTCGGTATTTTAGATAAAGCATTTGTCCGTTGTGATCAATTATCTGGTGGACAACAACAACGTGTTGCATTAGCAAGAACATTAGCACAAAACCCTGACATCATTTTAGCGGACGAGCCTATTGCATCATTAGATCCAGTCACAGCAAAGGTCGTCATGGATGACTTTAAACGCATTAATAAAGAAACAAACATTTCCGTTTTATTAAACATCCACCACGTTGAAGTCGCTTTAGAATATGCAGACAGAATCATTGGGATTCGTAAAGGACAAATCGTTTATGATGGTCCTACGAAAGAAGTTACCCAAGACGTATTAGATGAAATTTATGGTGGGAAAACAGAAGAAATACAAGCTGCATTAGAGGAGACTGAATAATATGTATGATAAAATTTTTCCTCCTAGAGAAATTGCCTTGCCAAATGGAAAAGTCGTATCACAAAAAAGATCTAAAGCACCGCTTATTACTTTATTAATCATCATTGCTGCGATTTTTTCGTATAAATTTACGAATTTTAATTTTACAGTGTTATTTACGCGTATTGGAGAATTTTTCTTTATTGTAGGAGATATGATTCCACCTGATTGGAGCTTTATGCCAAAAGTTTGGAAGCCTTTATTTGATACATTAAAAATGAGTTTTTTAGGTTCATTTATCGGAGCGATTATCGCATTACCTGCTGCAATTCTTGCATCCGCAAATATCATTAATAATAAATTCATTGTCACAACTACGAAATTTATTTTAAGCTTGTTACGTACATTACCAACATTAGTATCTGCTTTAATTGCAACATTCATTTTTGGATTAGGGCCTACAGCTGGTACTATTGCAATTATGTTATTTACAATCTCGTATGTCGGGAAATTATTATATGAAGCAATAGAAAATGTGGAGATGGGCGCTTTTGAAGCAATGGAAGCATTAGGAATGACACGTATTCAAGCATTTAGATATGCAGTATTTTCACAAGTTTTACCTAGTTATCTCTCACAGTCATTATTCTGTTTTGAGGGAAATGTTCGATATGCAGCTATTTTAGGGTATGTTGGTGCTGGTGGTGTAGGATTACTCATTAATGAAGGACTAGGATGGCGCGACTATCCAAGTGTTGGAATGATTATTTTCGCGCTCGTTATTACAGTCTTCATTATTGAAAGAATTAGTGAACACTTCAGGAAAAAGTTAATTTAAAGGAGTTTACCATATGTCTACATTAGAACAACAATTAAAACAAGCACCACGCCATACCGGATATATTTTTACGATTACATTTATTGTCATTGCTTTATTTGTTTGGTCTATCACATCCATAACATTTGAAAATGTGGACCAAAAAGGAATACAAGTTGCAAAAGGAATTATTTCTGGTTTGTTTCATCCAGATTTAAGTTTATTTAATTTTTCAAAGGAAAGTATCCCATATTTACTCGTTGAAACATTAGCAATTGCTTTTCTAGGGACAATTATTGGTGCATTTTTATCCGTACCATTCGCCTTTTTATCTGCATCTACCCTTGTACCAAAACCAGTTGCATGGTTAACGAGATTAATTTTAATTATTATCCGTACCATTCCAGCCTTAGTATATGGACTGATGTTTATTCGTGTGACAGGACCTGGGCCGTTTGCAGGTGTTCTAACAATTGGGTTAACATCCATCGGAATGTTATCCAAGTTATTCGTAGATGCCATTGAAGAATTAGATGTGAAAGTATTAGAATCGATGACTTCCATTGGGTGTACGACATTTGAAAAGATTCGCTACGGTATTTTACCACAATTATTTGCGATATTTTTATCGGTGACAATTTACCGTTTCGATATTAATTTACGTGATGCTGCAACATTAGGTTTAGTTGGAGCCGGAGGAATTGGTGCCCCATTAATATTCGCAATGCGTTCATATAAATGGGACCAAGTTGGAGCAATTTTAATAGGATTAGTCGTTTTAGTGTTAATTATAGAATTTGCTTCCAATAAAATTCGTGGAAAATTAGTAAAAGGGTCTTAAAAGCGTTTCATATATAGTTAGTCAAATCGCTTACGATATAAATTATCTATGTAAAAACGCGATTATCTTCCCCTCCTTTGTGGCTTATGCCACGAAGGAGGTTTCTTTTTTCTGAATGATAGATCTTCATTTAACATGTAAAATGATTCCCTTTTTAACGTTATGAAAATTTCGGTCCCCATAGGCAACGCGATTCAATACCTTTATTATTTTATTCATGAATGCTTGTCTTCGTATATCGGAAATATATAACCATTTAACGTATGCGACAAAAAAGAGTCTCAGTAAAAATAAATTTACTGAAACTCCTTTTTTGTTTTCTTTCATTTTTATCCAAAACCCTTTTTGCTTATTAAGGATATAAAATCGGTGAACCTGGCCCTAAATCGATTCCTAATAAAATCCAAACAACAAGTAAAATTGTCCAGAATATTAAGAAGAACATCGAATAAGGAATCATAACAGATATCATTGTACCAATTCCCATTTTCTTATCGTATTTTTGAGCAAATGCGATAATTAAAGCAAAATAGGTCATTAATGGTGTAATCATATTCGTTGATGAGTCAGCGATACGATAAGCCATTTGAGTTACTTCCGGTGAATAACCCAATTGCATCATAATCGGAACGAAAATTGGTGCCATCATGGCCCATTTCGCTGAAGCACTTCCGATAAATAAGTTGATCACAGCACAAATTAAAATAAACACGAGTAATAATGGAATACCAGTTAATTTAATACTTTCTAAAAAGTTAGCCCCAAAGACTCCCACTATTAATCCCATATTACTATCGGCAAAAAATGCAACGAATTGTCCTGCAGTGAAAGATAGAACAATGAATGTCCCCATTGTTGCCATCGTTTTTGCTAATGCATCTGCAACATCTTTATCATTTTTTATTTCCTTCGTAGCCATTCCGTAAACTAAACCTGGTACAAAAAATAATAACGCAATAATTGGTACTAGCGCACTCATAAACGGTGCAAGTGAATCCATTAGTGTAAAGTCTCCTGAACCATCATCTATTGCGCGAAGTGGCGCGTTTTCCGGAATAACGAGTAATGCAACCCCAATTAAAACTATCGCCACGGAAACTCCTGCCCAAGTTAAACCTTTTTTCTCAACTGGATTTAACCCTTCTAATTTTTCACGATATTCTCCAGAATATGTGCCTAAACGTGGTTCCACAATTTTTTCTGTAACAAACCAACCGACTAATGTTAATAAAAATACAGAAACGATAATAAAGTATAAGTTCATTGCAACGTTCATTGTTTCTGCATATGCCGGGTCCACCATCATAACTGCATCCATTGTCATTCCAGCTAATAATGGATCAAGTGATGTTAAAATTAAGTTCGCACTAAATCCTCCTGAAACCCCTGCAAATGCTGCTGCAAGTCCTGCTAATGGGTGTCGACCTAAACCTGCAAAAATTACTGCCCCAAGTGGTGGTAATACAACATACCCTGCATCTGATGCCACACTTGACATAACCCCTGCAAACACTAATGCTGCTGTGATTAATTGTTTCGGCACAGATAATACGAAACCGCGTAATAACGCACTAATTAATCCCGTACTCTCCGCAATCCCAATCCCTAGCATCGTTACTAATACGATTCCTAGTGGTGCGAAGTTGATGAAATTATCCGTTATGGATAAGAAAATATGTTGTATACCTTCTCGATTCAATAGATTCGTCACTTCTACCATTTCTCCTGCTTCACCAGGGTGCTCTACACTAATTCCGAACTGAGAAATGATAGCAGATAATACTAATACTAACAACGCCAATATAGCAAAAAGAGTAACTGGATGTGGTAATTTATTCCCGATAATCTCTACTCTATCTAAGGACCGTTGTAGCAATCCTTTTTTCTTCAATATAAACCCTCCTAAGAGATCTAAAATATATAACTCTTTCATTATAAGAAATTTCTATCTATTATTGCAATTAATTATCCTTTTAAAAAACGTCTACAAACGCTGTCAAATCAACGTTTTCATATGTTCCAATTTTGTGAATCTTCCAATAAATTCTTTTTATCTAAAACGCTTCCAAAACTTGGTGAAAATAGAGGTTTTGAAGCGTGATATACTTTTCACATAGAAGTCATTTCGACATACACATGAAGATGATTCCGCTTCATAAACCCGTAAACAACTCCTATACATTTTACGCCCCTATTACACCACTTATGAAATGTACGCTCATCAAAACTATCTTTCAAAGTTTGAATCACTTCCTTCATTTTCAATCCTGACAAAACCGTGATGTATCAATCATCGCCAATAGTTTTTTCACGACTGATTATTTAATTTCCACTAAGTGTATGCTATAATTAGCAAGAAAAATTATATCTTATAGCAACGTTAACATAAAGTTAGGAGAACATTCAATATGAATTTTGTAGACATGGTTGACTCACAAATCATTGCATCTGTTCGAAAAGAAAAGGACTTAGAAACTGCGATTCAGTGCAAACCGAATATCGTTTTTTTAATTACTGGGAATTTAACAACGATGGAACATTATATTAAAAAACTTCGCGCAGTAAATAAGGAAATATTTATCCACTTAGAATTCATTGATGGATTATCGAATTCAAAAAGCGCCTTAGAATTTGTCGCAAAGCAATGGAAACCGACAGGTATCATTACAACAAAAAACCACCTAATAAAACATGCGAAAGACTTAGGATTAATGACAGTCCAACGTATATTTTTATTAGATGGTAATGCTGTATCAAAAGGAATAGAAATGGTCAACTCAAGTTCCCCTGATGCAGTGGAAGTAATGCCCGGAGTGATCCCTAAAGTAATTGATCGATTAGCGAGAAAATTGCCTTATCCTATTATTTCCGGTGGGCTAATCAACAATGAGTCGGAAGTGCTCGAAGCATTACAATCTGGGGCTCTAGCTATTTCATCTGGTAATCCAAAAATGTGGGAATTAGACTTATAATGTCCCGATATCTTTTACACTTTGTAACACAAAATCAGGTTTATTCGAAGTTTGTTGTAACATCTCTTCGGTTGTAATACCAGTCATTACAAGAACAGAATTAATATTTGCATCATTTGCCATTTTAATGTCTGTCTCTAGTCGATCCCCGACCATATAACAATTATTAGGAGTCATCTGAAGCACGTCCGTTACAACATAATTTGCCATAAATGCTGACGGTTTTCCAACGACAAGCTCAATTGGTTCTCCCGTCACAGCCTCTAATGCTCCAATCATTGCGGCACAATCTGGTAATTCGCCCCCTACAACAGGACAAGTTTTATCAGGGTTTGTCGCAATCACTTTTGCACCGTTTTTCCATGCTTGAAATGCATCATTAATTTTTGCATATGTAAATTGACGATCCCATCCGATAACAACATAAGCTGCTTCTAATGCATTTTCTGTCATCGGTACATTCGCTTCTATTAATTCATCCAATAATGGTTGTTCACCGATCACATAGACACGTTCATTTTCACCTAATTTTGTTAATAAATATTTTGCAGTAATAAAATTAGAATTAATAACTTCATCTAATACTGCATCAATTCCCATACGATTTAATTTTTCTACATATTCATGACGTGTTGAAATCGATTTATTCGTTAAAAAAATGACGCGGTCTCCACGTTGCTTTAATGTCGCAATTGCTTCATTTGCTCCATCGATCATCGCATCATCTAAATAAATCGTCCCATCCAAATCAAAAATATAACCTCTACTCAAAAAATTCTCCCCCAACTCCACATTAACTAATGATTTCTACCTTTTTTACATCTTCCATTTCTTTCAGGGATGTATATACTTTTGTGACATCCATTTGCGCTTGTATTTTGACACGTACTTCAATTAAATGTGCTTTTTCCTCTAATAACTCTTTTACGCGTAAATGTGAAATAAAAAACTGTTTGTACTTTAATGTTTTTACCATTTTTTCGACACTTTCCAATTCATTGACAACGACTTTTATTTTCACATCTTTTTTCCACAACTTTTTCGGGCCAATTTTCGTGATGATCAATGGAATGATTTCTACACTAATCATTAGTAAAAGTACACCGACGGTTGCCTCTATATAAAATCCTGCTCCAACTGCAATTCCAATTCCTGCCGCTCCCCAAATCATCGCTGCAGTCGTTAAACCCGAAATACGATCATTATCTCTTCTTAAAATGACCCCTGCACCTAGAAACCCAATTCCAGATACAATTTGGGCAGCTAGACGCAGTGGATCCATTCTAATTTCTGTTGCATCATTACCAGGAAAAACATATGCAGATTCAATGGAGACAATTGTTATTAAACAACTAATAATGGAAATAACAAGACTCGTTTTCAAACCGAGTGGTTTTTTCTTCAATTCTCGTTCAATCCCAATAATTAAACCAAAAAGGGCCGATATAATTAGTTTTACAATTAATTCTACATCTATTGACAATAGTTCCATGCTCAATCCCCCTATTTTCCTTATAGTATATGGGGAATGGTTTTTATATATGCATCATATATTGGGTGACGATATTATGCTTTAACAGAAGGATGTTGCAAAATTTCCTCTAACGTATATTTATATGGATTAATTTCAAATACAACAGGTCCTGTATAACCATTCGCTTGTAAAATCCCCTCTAATCCTTCTGATGTATTGTTTCCATCACCTGGCATTAAGTGTAAGTCACTTTTAGCATCATTATCCGATAAATGAACCGATACTAATTTATCGCCTAGTTTTTCAATGGTTTCGCGTAAATCAGCGCCTAGAACAGCTAAATGCCCTGTATCTAAACATGCTTTCGTATTCGTTTCATGTAAAATAGACACCCACTCTTCCACAGACGATGGAAAAATATGCATGTAATTTAATCCATCTGGTATTTGATTTTCAAACAATAACTCTACACCGTGTTCACGCGCAATCGCACGTTGTATACTTAAACGTTTGATCAATAAAGCCTCTGCTTCTTTGCGATATTCAGAAGCCATGGCAGAACCACCATGGATGACTGCATGTCCTCCATTATATTTTTGCAATAATTTAAACCATGTTAAATTTTCCTCAAAAATTAAATCTTCTACCGCTTGGAAAGGAGAAGCTAAGTTTAAATCATGGAACGGTAAATGAAGGCCAATATCTAAGCCATTTTGTTGCGCATACTCCAAATGTTGTACCGCATGTTTATGTTCTGGCCAAACTTCTACCCCTACAAAACCTGCCTCTTTTATTTTCATAAAATCTTCCGCAGTAGCATCTTGTTTAATACCCCATATACTAAGCCATTTATTCATTTTTATTTCCCCTCTACAAATGATTCGTCGTTAATATCTTCCAATCTTTGTCCTTTTGTCTCAGGCGCTAAAAAGATTGTTATCATCAATCCAGAAAACCCAATAAATGCAAAGAACCCTAAGGCAGCACTATTCCCCCAAGCTGCAACTAAGTTAGGGAATACTAATACCCCTAAAATGGATCCAATTCTACTTACAGATGTCGCAAATCCTGATGCCCCAGCACGAATATTCGTTGGGAATAATTCTGTCGGATATACGAAATTTAAAATACCTCCACCCATATTAGAGAATAAAACTGCTACACTAAATAAAACTACTAAGAAAGTTAAAGTTGGCTGAGAGTTAATCGTTAAAATAACTAATGCTGTCGTTAAACCTGCAAAAGATGTAATTAATAATGGACGTCTCCCCCAATTTTCTACTAAGTTCATACCGATGAATGCACCGATTAAACCGATAATACTAACGATGGATGAGGCAATATATGTCGCCTGTTGTGAACCTTCTGTAAACGCCGATAAAATGGTCGGAGTATACATTGAAATTCCATAATATGCTGTCGCATAACAGAACCAAAAACCAGTTACAAAAATGGTACGTCTTCTTAATTTTGGTGAGAATAAATAGCTGATTTTAACTTTTCGTTGTGGTTCTGGTTTAATTTCTACTCTATTTCCGGTTAAATCATAAATGATTTGTTGTGCCTCTTCTTGTCTTCCATGCGATGCTAGCCATCTAGGTGATTCTGGTAAACCAATACGGAAAATAAAGATAATTAATGCAAAAAGAGCTCCTAATAAAAACATCCAGCGCCATGCTGATTCACCAAGCGGTAATAATAAAACCCCTGAAATATATGCCGTAACAGCTCCGACAAACCACATCATTGCAAGGAATGTACCTTGACGACCACGATTTTTCGTTGAACTAAACTCTGCTACTAAGGTTGCGGATATCGGATAATCGGCACCAACTCCAACTCCGAGTAAAAACCTAAATATAATTAACCAAATGACATTCGGTGCAACCGCAGTTAAAATCGCAAAAATAACGAAAGCGAATAAATCGATGGTAATCATTTTCTTACGACCAAATGTATCGGTTAATTTCCCTAACCAAGCTGCTCCTATAAATGAACCGATGATTGCTGAAGCAACTAAAATACTTTGTTCTAAAGGAGTAATCCCCCATTGTTGAATAATTAACGGCATCGCAACCGCGATAATCGTTAAGTCAAATCCATCTAAAAATGTTCCACCAGCGGATACAATTGTTACTTTACGTTGAAACCTTCTTAACTTTTTCTCATCTTTCGGATGATCTAAATAATCAATACTCATTTTTTTCTCTCCCAATCCTCTGAAATTCGCTACGTTATTTATTCATCTTTTGTTAAATCGCTAAATTTATACGTTGATCCGCCTCCTTGTCAGATTTTTTGCGCACAAAAAACCCGACAAGAAAAGACGCCATACAAACATTGTATGTGTCCTCTCTATGTCGGGGTTTCTCATCCTTATTCTCTACCCGAGATATATAATTATTTCCTTATGGAAGAATTTACTTTCTCAGTATATTTTATTTAAGAAAACATGTCAACTTCTTATCCTTCCCAATTACATAACGTTTACAATCATTATACATTCCCAATCGATAAATATTTCGTTTCTAAATATGGTTCAATTCCTTCTATTCCACCTTCACGGCCTAATCCACTTTCTTTCATTCCACCAAATGGGGCATGTGCAGCAGATGGTCCACCATCATTCCAACCAATAATGCCATATTCCAGTTTTTCATGTAATTCAATTCCCGTACGGTAATCATTAGTAAAGAAATACGCAGCAAGGCCAAACGGTGTATCATTAGCAATTTTCACCGCTTCCTCAATCGTTTTAAATGAAATGATCGGAGCAATCGGTCCAAACGTTTCTTCGTGCATAATATCCATGTCTCCCTGTACATTTTTTAAGACCGTTGGATAGACGAAGTAATAACTACTCTCATCGTTTGCATCATATTTATTTCCTACTAACACTTCTGCTCCTTTATCAATTGCATCTTGTACTTGAGCTGCAATTTTCTCATATGCGCCTCGGTTAATGACAGGACCAATATCTGTTCCTTGGTCCATCCCATTCCCTACTTTTAATTTTTTTACCTTTTCCGCTAATTTCTGAGAAAATTCATCTACAATACTTTCATGCACAATGATACGATTCGCACAAACACAAGTTTGACCAGCGTTTCGATATTTAGAAATAATCGTTTGAGCAACCGCTAAATCAATGTCTGCATCCTTTGCAATAATAACAGGTGCATGACCACCTAATTCCATCGTAACGCTCTTTACTGTGTCTGCACTATTTTTAATGATGGACTTTCCGACTGGTGTCGATCCTGTAAAAGTAATTTTTCGAATTAGTGGACTTTCCGTAAAAATATCTCCAACCTCTCTTCCACGACCATTGACACATTGAATCGCCGCTTCAGGAATACCAGCTTCATGAGCAAGTTCTACTAATCGTATCGTCGTTAATGGCGTTTCTACTGCAGGTTTTACGATAAATGTACAACCTGCTGCAAGCGCTGGGGCAGCTTTTCTTGTCATCATCGCTACTGGGAAATTCCAAGGAGTAATCGCAGCAACAAGTCCAATTGGATGCTTGCTCACGACGATTCGTTTTTGATCATTATTTGCTGGAATCGTTCTACCATAAATTCTTTTCGCTTCTTCCGCATACCAATCAATATAATCTGTTGCATAAATTACTTCTCCCATTGATTCACTTAACGGTTTCCCATTCTCTTTCGTCATTAATTCTGCAATTTCAGCCTGATGCTCTTTAATTAATGCGGACCATTTCAATAGTAATTTTGCACGTGCATGAGCATTCCATTCTTTCCACGTGTAAAAATAATCATGACCTTTTTGAATCATATCGCTAATTTCTTCGGGTGTATTCATATTAATTTCTTTTACTAATTCACCTGTAGCAGGGTTTGTTACTTTAATTGTCGACATGTCAAACATCCTTTCACATATAAAGTTAATTTCTGTTCGGTATTCCTTCTTTCTGTTCCCTATAAATATAAAATAAAAACCATTTTTTTACCTGATTCATATTCGTACCTTATTTTACGGATGCAAATGCTTCTGTTAAAATAGCAAATCCTTTTTGAAGTTCTTCATCTGTTGTGACTAATGGTGGTAAAAAGCGAATAACATTACCATTAATTCCTGCTGTTAATAATAAAAGTCCATGCTCATTTGCATATTTCGCAATTTTTGCTGTACGAGTCGGTTCTGGTTTCCCATCCTCTGAAATAATTTCCACTGCGACCATCGCGCCTAAACGACGAATTTCTCCAACAAAATTATATTCCTCTGCATAAACAGATAATTGCTTTTCGATCTTTTCCCCAATTTCTTCTGCTCTATCACAAAGATTTTCTTCCTCCATCACATCCATCACTGCGAGTGCCGCTTCACAAGCAACTGGATTTCCTGCAAAAGTTCCTCCTAGTTGTCCAGGTCCCGGTACTTCCATGACGTCTTTCCTTCCAACGACCGCACTTAAAGGCATACCTGCTGCAAGTGATTTAGAAATCGTCATTAAATCAGGAACGACTCCAAAATGAGATTCAATCGCAAACATTTTTCCAGTACGTCCAAATCCTGTTTGAATTTCATCTGCTACAAATAAAATACCATGTTTCGTACAAAATTCGCGTACGTGCTGTACGAATGCTTTTGGAGGAATGATAAATCCACCTTCCCCTTGAATAGGCTCCATTACAATACAAGCAACCATTTCTGGGGCAACCATTTCAACAAAGAATGCTTCAAATTGTTTAATTGCCTCCTCTATAAAACCTTCCTCTGACATTTCGGCTGGTTTTTGATACATATATGGGAATGGTGCTTGATAAATTTCTGGTGTAAATGGTCCAAATCCAAATTTATATGGCTTTACTTTACTCGTCATCGCCATTGTTAAATTCGTTCGTCCATGGAAACCACGTTGGAATGTCACAACTGCTTGTCGATTCGTATACATACGAGCAATTTTTACGGCGTTTTCTACCGCTTCTGCTCCAGAGTTTAATAAAATTGCCTGTTTATCAAACTCTCCTGGTGTTAACCCTACTAGTTTTTCCGCTACACGAATATATCCTTCATACATCATACAGTTAAATCCTGGATGTAAAAATTTATCTACTTGATTTTTAATTGCCTCTGTTACTTTAGGATGTGTGTGACCAACATTTAATGTACCAATTGCTCCTGCAAAATCAATCCATTCATTTCCTGCTTTATCCACTAATGTTGCATTTTTCCCATGATCTGCAATGGCTAAATTTCCATTACTTACCCCTCTTGGTACAAATTTTTCTCTCTTTTCTTGTAAATCCTTTTGTATATCGTTTGTTTTTATCATCTTATACCCTCCTAAATATATGTAAACACTAAGATTTTAACTACATGCCAACAAAAACTACTGGAAATTGTAAACATTTTCTATTATCTATTGATTATTATAAGCATATTTTGGTATTGTTAAAAGAACCAGTTTTATCTTTTCATTAGAACCAAAAGGATGTGAATAGGATGATTTTAATTCATATAGACAAAAGTCAATCAGCGAGTTATTTATACCAACAAATATACAAAGAGTTTAAAAATAAAATTTTAGATCGTACATTTAAAGCACATGAGAAACTACCGACAAAACGAAGTTTATCCGAACAGCTCGGAATTAGTATTAATACGGTAGCGAATGCGTACGAACAGCTTTTGGCAGAGGGATATATCTATACTATTGAACGGAGTGGATATTATGTTGAAGAAATCGCTCCATTTTCTACGGTGAAAAATGCCGACGATGATTTTCCTTCCCATTTACGAGAAAAAGGGAAAAATAGAAGCAGTTCTGTTTCTTTATCACACATGACGGCAGATATTGATGAATTTCCTTTTCAAGATTGGATGAAATGTCAAAAGGAAGCAATCAAACAGTTTAATGAAGAATTATCAGAAATTGGACATCCACAAGGCCCATATGAAGTTCGAAAAACGATCGCAAAGTTTATTGCCCTTTCTCGTGGAGTAAAATGTGAGCCGGAACAAATCGTCATCAGCGCAGGGACACAACCACTTGTCGAACAATTAATGTCACTAACAGATGATACAACAACAGTTGCAATGGAATCGCCAGGATATCCTAGAATCTACTCGATGCTCACCAATCATATACAATTAGATACAACATTAATCCCATTAGATGAACATGGTGCAAACATAAAGGCTGTGGATCAATCCAACGCTGACTTTTTATTCGTTACTCCTTCCCATCAATTTCCATCAGGGAAAATTATGCCCATTTCTAGAAGAATCGAATTATTAAATTGGGCACTCAAAAAGGAAAATCGGTATATTATTGAGGATGACTATGATAGTGAATTTAAATATCAAACAGATAATATTCCCTCTCTCCAAAGTTTGGACCAACATCAACGTGTCATTTACTTTGGGTCATTCTCTAAATCACTTTTACCGACCTTACGCATTAGTTATATGGTATTGCCGATTAATTTATTAAAAATTTATCGCGAAAAATTTTCAGATTTAATTAATTATACAAATACATTGTCCCTCTACACGCTTCATTATTTCATCCAATCTGGCATGTATGAGCGACATATCAAAAAAATGACACAACATTATGAAAAGAAACGAAACCTTCTCATACAAACATTAAAAAATACATTTAAGGACACATGCACTATCCATGATATTCCGGCTGGATTGCATTTCACAGCAAGTTTTATCACAGATAAGTCATATGAAGAAATCGAACGCTTAGCCGAAGAAGCAAAATTGGAAATCTATACTTTAAAGCGCTTTTCGTTAAATGATGAATATAAACAATCCAAAAATATTGAACTCATTATTGGATTTGCCAATACGAAAACAGATGAAATAAAAGAAGCCATTAGCCGACTGTATCATATTTTCCATGTGTAGGATCATCAAACCTTCGTCATGAACTATAACATATAAAGCTATCTGAAAAAGAGTGAACAAAGGCCTCTACACTTTACTTTGTCCACTCTTTTTTTACCTGTTATCCAATTATTTCTCTAACTGGTGCAATTTCGATATTTTCTGCTTTTAATGCATGGACAATCGCTTTTGCTAAATCGACCGCTCCTGGAGTATCACCGTGGATACATACCGTTTCCACTTCAATCGACGCATCTTTATCGTCAAATGTTATGACTTTCTTTTCTTTCACCATTCGAACGACACGCTGAGCCATTTTTTCATAATCATCTATGGCAGAACCTTTACGTGTTAAGACAAGATTGCCATCCTCTGTATGTTCTCTATCAGCATACCCTTCTTTCGCTACAGGAATTCCCATTTTTATCGCTTCTTCTAACATTGCGGAGTTATTTACTGCAAACACAATCGTGTTTTTATCGACATCATGGATAGCCTCTAAAATTGCTCGCGCTACTTCTTTATTTTCCATCGCTTGCATATAAAATGCTCCATGTGGTTTACAATGGTCGATCCCAACACCTGCGGCACGTGCGAATTCACGTAAAGCACCCATTTGATAGGTAATAAAATCTTTCATCTCAGCCGTCGTACAATCCATCTTCCGGCGCCCAAAACCTACAAGATCAGGTAATCCTGGATGGGCACCGATCGCAACACCATGTGCTTTTGCAAGACGAACGGTTTCTCTCATAACGTGAGGATCTCCTGCATGGTAACCACATGCAATGTTCGCTGACGTTATATATTGCATCATCGCTTCATCATTGCCCTGTGTGTATAAGCCAAAACTTTCGCCCATATCACAATTTAAATCTACTTTCATTTTGTCCACCACACAATCCATTCATTATTTATTAAACTCATCTAAAAATTTCGTCGTATAATTTCCAGTAGTGAATGCTGCTGCATCCATAATTCTTTGCAATAATGGTAAATTACAAGTAATTCCTTCTACTTCCATTTGTTCTAACACTTTTCGCTTTTTAGCAATCGCGTCATTACGGTCTGCTCCATGGACAATAATTTTTCCAACCATCGGATCATAAAATGGCGTCACATCGGTTCCTTCTTCAATTCCAAAGTCAAATCGTCCAACACCTTCAGGTAAAACTAACTTCGAAATTTTTCCAGGTGATGGAAAATATGTTTTTGGGTCCTCTGCATATAACCGACTTTCAATGGCATGCCCTTCAAACTTTATTTCCTCTTGTGCTAATGGTAAAATTTCATTTGCTGCAATCCGTAATTGCCATTCTATTAAATCAAGACCTGTTACTTCTTCGGTTACTGGATGTTCTACTTGTAATCTCGTATTCATCTCTAAAAAGTAAAAGTTCCCATCTTTATCAAAGATAAATTCCATCGTACCTAAATTGGAATATCCGATATGTTTTACACCTTGTACTGCTGCCTCTAGCAATTGTTCACGCAAGGAATCCGTTAAAAAGGGGGAAGGTGACTCTTCTATTACTTTTTGATGTCTACGTTGAACAGAACACTCTCTTTCGAATAAATGAATCACATTCCCTCTCTTATCTGCCGCGATTTGTACTTCAATATGGCGTGGCTCATCAATCCATTTCTCTAAAAAGATTTGATCATCTGAAAAGAAATTTTTCGCTTGTGTTTTAGTCGTTTCATAAGCTGATACTAGTTCTTCCTCATTTTGTACGAGCTTCATCCCGATGCCTCCACCACCAGCACTTGCTTTTAACATGAGTGGATAACCAAGCTTTGTTGCCACCTGTTTTGCTTCCTCTAAGGATTCAAGCCGTCCATCTGCTCCAGGTACGACCGGAACACCAGCCTCAATCATTTTATTTCGAGAAAGTAATTTACTTCCCATTACTTCCATCGTCTCTTTATCTGGACCGATAAACGTAATACCCGCTTCCTCACAACGCTCGACAAATTTGGCGTTTTCTGATAAAAATCCATACCCCGGGTGAATCGCATCCACCCCTCGTTCCTTTGCAATCGTTATTACTTTATCTATATTTAAATAGCTGTCCTTCGCTAAAGTTCCGCCTATACTTATTGCCTCCGTTGCTTCTTTCACAAATGGAGCTTCTGCATCTGCATCAGAATAAATAGCGACCGTTTTAATTCCAATTCTGTCACAAGTACGAATAATACGTCTCGCTATTTCGCCACGATTAGCAATTAATACTTTTTCAAATAAAGCCAAATCCTTTCACCTCTGCCTCTTCCCCAAACTATGATTATTCAATTACTGCAATATCTTGACCTGCTTCTAACATTGTTTGGTCTTCTACTAAAAACTCTTTTAATACTCCATCCACTTCTGCTTTTACTTCATAGAAATTTTTCATTACTTCTACTAAACCGACCACATCCCCAGTTTTTACCGCCTCTCCTTCCTTTACATACACATCTTGATCTGGTGCTGGTTTACGATAAAATACTCCTGGAATTGGTGATACAACATTTTGACTACTCATTTCATATTCCTCCAATAACTATATTAATTGTTTTCTAATTTGATCTAATTTTTCTTTTACTTCTTTTCTAGCTTCTAGCGCTTCTTCAATCGTTAAAGAAACAAACTTTACTTTTTCTCCCGATTTAATTTGTGCCATTTTATCTAAATCCGTACTAATAATTGTTGCAATCGTTACATATCCACCACCTGTTACAGCATCATTTAATAATGCAATCGGCTCAACGCCGTCAGGTACTTGAATAGAACCGATTGGATACCCTAAATCAACCACGTTAGACGGGTTACTACCTGCACCAAATGGTTGTTCTCTCTCTACAAAGTTCAATCTTTCCCCTTTGAAACGGTATCCGACTCGATTGGCTTCAGGTGTTACTTGCCATTCTAAATCAAAGAATTTTTGTTTACTTTCTTCTGTTAGTCGGTAACTACATAAACCCATAATCACTCTAATTTCATGGCTCTTTCCATATGTAGGAATAAGAGAAGCATCAATTGATTGACCAATTTGTACATCTACCCTCGCTTCATTCCCGATTGCTAAAACATCTCCCTCTTGTAATGGACGACCATCTAACCCACCAATGCCACATAATGTGTATGTGGAACGTGATTCCATAATAACTGGTACATCGATCCCACCACGAACTGCTAGATACACACGTGCTCCACCTTTTACAAAGTCAAAAGATAGAACATCTCCGGCCTTTATTTCTAATGTTTCCCACATTCCAACAGGTTCATCATTAATTTTGGGTGGAATTTCTCCACCTGTCATAGCGATGACCGCATCTTCTTCAAATTGTAGTTTCGGTCCCATATATGTAATTTCTAGAACCGCACTATTTTCATCATTTCCAACAAGTAAATTACTCGTCGTAAATGCATATTTATCCATCGCTCCTGATGGTGGCATACCTACTTCGTAATGACCAATTCTTCCAATATCTTGCACCGTCGTTTGTAAACCAGGTTGCAATACTTTAATCATGCATATAACCTCCTTATCACATCTTCAGAAAATGCTTTCGGATCTTTCAATACATCTTGTGGTTTATACGAGAAATCTTTCGTTAAATATTCAAATGTTCCTTCTTCTACTTCCTTACGTATAGCATTGTATTCGTCCAATGTAACGCTTCGATATCTAAAAATATCGCCTTGTCTTGGGAACGTCATATCATCTTTAAAATCTTTATTTCGCTGTTCTTTTTCATAAATTGGTGCTGCAGCTGTACCGAATAATTGGTACCCTCCAGCTCCTTCTACAGGATAAATAACTGCAAACGCTCCACCAAATCCAAATGCCCTTTCTGGTGTAAACGTACGAGGTCTCACATATTTTGGTACTTCAATCTGTTTTTCTTGTGGCACCATTTGATAACACCAAGGAAGACCTGGCACAAAACCAATCATCGAAACGAGATAAGGAGAATCTGTCATCGCTTTTATTAAATCCTCTTTGGAATCATACCCATTAATGCGTGCAGCATATTCTAAATCCGTACTTTCCGGATCTTGATGTCGATCCCTGAAGCGCATTAACACTTCATGTGTCCAAGGATCTTCAAAAAAGATCGGAACATCAACGATACGTGAATTAATTGTCATGTCCTCCCAAGACACTTCAGCTTCTAACTTCTTTAATTTCTCTATCACTTCATTCGGATGAATTTCTTCCGGAACAAACCGAATCATAAATGAAGCGTTTCCGGGACAAATATCGATAATACTATTTAAATTTTCCTCTTTTAATTTATTCGTAATAGCCATCGCTTTAAAGTTTGCTTCTAGACTCATCTCTTCTGACAACTCAACGAAAATAAACTCATCGCCACCATATTCATAACGAATCATACATTTCCACTCCTTCTCATGTAATCGCTTTCAATAGAACGATATTAAAAAACATCTTTTCAAAATGTTCTTACAATAAAATTAACACGTTGTTCACTTTTATCAAAGGACCAAAAAAATAAATGAATGGTACCAAACTTTATTTGAACATCTTCAATCATGTTCCACATCATTCCATTTCGCAAGTGCTACTTTATATTGTTCAAACGTATCGATATCTTCATGTATAAACGGATCATCTACTTCGATGAATACGCGTTTTATCTTCTCTGTTTGAATCGCCCGTAATCCCTCATCCCCTCGTAATTGATCCACAATCTGAGGAGGGATATTGTTAACATATACTGGATGACCAACTTTCCCTTTATGTTTTGGACGTATCATAATTGGCATATCACATGTATATTGTTGCCCATTCTTTATAACCCGTTTGATTGTGTCATCTTGGATAAATAATACATCCCCTAAAAAAATGACGATTGGTTGAGAAGATATTTCAAATACTCTTTTTAAAGAGGTGCTTTGTCCCTCTTTATATGTGTGATTTATAAGCCAAGAAAAACGTTCATCATGTACTTGAACGCTCTCCATTATTTTTTCATATTCATGTCCTATCACACCATAAACATGATGAAAAGGAAAGGCGAGAATTTTATCGATTACATGTTGTAACATCGGCTTTTCAGAAAATGGGAGAAGTTGTTTCGTTCTTCCCATTTTGCTTCCTTTTCCTGCTGCAAGAACACAAGCGTTAATTGGTTCCTTGCACATAGGTTATTCCCTTTCCTACTTTCTCATATGTAGAAGTATGGCGATGGATTTGATGTTGGTCATGTAAAAATCCACCTTGATGCCCTTTTTGAACAGCAATAATTTCACTTAAAATACTGATTGCAATCTCTTCCGGTGTTTCTGCACCTATATCTAATCCAATTGGATTATGCATTTTTTGGAGTATTTCACTTGAAAACATCACACCATCTTCTTTTAATTGAGCAAGCATCTTTTCTCTTCTTGAGCGGGGACCTAAGACACCAACATAAGGGGAAGGTGATTGTAATGCAAATTGTAATGTTTCACGGTCTTTTTCAATATGGTGATTCATAATAATCACGTACGTAAAAGAAGAGACCGGAACTTTTTCCGTAAAGGATGAAGGATGTGCAATAATACGCACACAATTTGGGAAATTTTCCACAGTATTAAACGTTTCACGGGCATCTACTATCGTCGTTTCAAACCCTAATGCATGACTGAAATGTGCTACTGGAATCGCATCATGCCCTGCACCAAAAATAATGATTTTCGGTTTCGGAATGAACATATCTACGAAAACTTGGATTGTATTTCCATTTTTCAATATTACTTCTTGCATTTCTGATTGACCAAGATGTGCCTGCATTTTCTCGAATAGGATAGGACGTAACGCATGGATGATATCTGCTTGGTCAATCGTTGTTTCTATTTTCCCACTTTCCGTCATACATAAACGCAATGGCCGATATTTTTCTTTTGTTTCTAATTGGATAATCGTCGCTAAACAACATTTTTCTTCTCCTTTATTTGCTGCCAACCAAAGGGCATACGCTTTATCTTCCATCATTTGTTCCCCTCCCTTTCTTCTACTATGAGACTGGTTCAATATATACTTGCACCTTTCCAGGACACCCTAATCCTAATCCCCAAACTAAATCTTCATCCATATCATAGCATTTCAATAAGGGTGTACCAGATGCTAATACGGTTTTTGCTACTTCTCTTACATCAGATTCCAAACATCCACCAGATATTAAGCCGACATGATGTTCTGTTTCATCTACGTACATTTTGGCTCCTTCTCGGCGATAGCTCGACCCATACACCTTTACAACTGTTGCAACAACCGCTTTTACACCATTGTTTTTTGCTTGTTGAATTGCATCATATACTTTTTCATTTTCTCTCATTGTGTACCTACCTCCAGATACAACTTTGTAAAAATAATGGTAAAGAACCATTCATTTTCTTATTCTTTACCATTATGCTACTTCTTATAACAGTACTTCTTGCAATGCTCGTTTCACAAATACTTTCGTGATATGTTCACGATATTCCTCTGATGCAAATAAGTCTTCCCCCATATCTCCATCTTCGGTAGCTAACTGTGCAGCTTCATCGATTAATTCAGCAGTTGGGGTTTGTCCTTCTAGCGCATCTTCGACTTCTTCAGCACGGTATGCTACATCTCCAACTCCTGTAATACCGACTCGGATAAAATCAATTTCATTTTTCTCATCAACACCTGCAATAACCGCCACTCCTACTACAGGATATGCTGTCGCAGGGTGAAAAAACTTAACATATGTTTGTTTTGCATGAGCTGGTGGTAATGCAAAACTAACTTCCGTTACCACCCCAGTCTCTGGAATCGATGTAATTAATGGTCCTAGTACAAAACCTTCGAGCGGTATATCTTCTTCGCCATCTTCACTAACAACTTTTAAAGATGCGTCTAATGCAATCGCTACTGCTGGATAGTCTGCAACTGGATCCCCGTGTGCAAGATTACCTCCAATCGTACCTCGATTACGAATTTGTAAATCTCCAATGACACTTGCTGCCTTGGCAAGCGCTGGGATTTTCTCTAAAATAAGTTCATCTTTTGATACATCATAATGTGTCGTTAATGCACCAACAACTAAACGATTCTCTTCAACACGAGCACCCTTTAATCCTTCTATTTTACTAATGTCAATTAATAACCCAGGCGTTGTAATTCGAAATTTCAATAAAGGAAGTAAACTATGTCCACCTGCAAGAATGGTTCCTTCCCCATCACTTTCCTTTAATAATTGAACAGCTTCCTCTACTGTTTTCGCTCTTTTATAATCGAACTTTGCAGGAATCATTGTTTACCCTCCCCTTTCTGTATCGCTCTCCAAACCTTTTCAGGTGTTAATGGAAGACTAATATTGTCGACATTAAATGGTGCAAGTGCATCCATCACCGCATTCGCAGTAGCTGCAATGGAACCAGTTACACCAGATTCCGCAACTCCTTTAGATCCTAGTTGGTTTACAGGAGATAATGTTTCTGTAAAATCCATTTCAATTTTCGGGAAAAATCTCGCTTTCGGCATGGTATAATCCATAAATGAACCTGTTTGTAGTTGACCTTTGTCATCATATTTAATTTCTTCCCACAATGCTTGTCCTACACCTTGTGCAATAGCTCCTAAAATTTGCCCTTCTGCAACGAGTGGATTGACAATTTTACCAGAGTCATCGACAGAAATATAACGTAAAATTTCTACATGTCCTGTTTCTGGATCAACCTCTACAACGACAATATGTGTACCGAATGGATACGTGAAATTCGACGGATCAAAAAATGTTTTTTCTTCTAATCCTGGCTCAATTCCTTCCGGCATATCCCACGCAAAGTTTGCTGCTTTCGCAATTTCTTGGAATGTTTTTCGCATAGTCGGGTCAGATTTGACAAAATAGACACCTTTTTCAAATGCGACATTTTCTACTTCTGATTGTAATAGGTGAGCTGCGATGATACGTCCTTTTTCTATCACTTTATCAGTCGAAAGGGCAACTGCATTTCCTCCAACTGCTAAAGATCGTGATCCATATGTTCCCCACCCCATAGAAACCGCTTTCGTATCATTGAAAACAAAATTGATATCTTCATATGGGATCCCAAGCTTATCTGCGACAATTTGCGTAAACGTCGTATCATGGCCTTGTCCATGCGGGGAAGTACCAGTAAATACTGTTACCTTTCCTGTCGGGTGTACACGAACCGTCGAATTTTCCCAAATACCTCCTTGAAAACCGATGCCACCTGCTACTGCTGAAGGGCCAAAACCGGACAATTCAACATAAGAGGAAATTCCGATACCGATATAACGTCCTTCTTCCAAAGCAAGTTTTTGCTCTTTTCGTAGTTTTTCATAATCGGCAATTTCTATTGCTCGATCTAAGGCCTTATCATAATCACCACTGTCATATACTAACCCTTGTGCATTTGTAAAAGGGAACTCTTCTTTTTGAGCAAAATTCAATTTGCGCACCTCTACAGGGTCCATGCCGATCTCTTTAGCAAAATCACTTACAGCACGTTCTAACATAAATGTTACTTCTGGCTTTCCAGCACCACGATAAGAATCTACAGACATCGTGTTTGTATACATTCCATATGTTGTAACTTGTGCTTTCGGTATTTTGTATGGACCAGACACCATTAACCCAAAATCAATGGTCGGGTTCCCAGGTCCGAATGTTGCTAAATACGCACCGATATTAGCATGATTTATCACTCTAATTGCTGTAATTTTTCCATCTTTCGTTCCTGCAAGCTCTACATCTACCATCATATCTCGTCCAGCATTTGCAGATTGGAAATGTTCGTTTCGTGTCTCTACCCATTTCACTGGACGCTTTAGATCGATTGCCGCATACGACACGAGTGCTTCGTCAGGATATACACCAATTTTCCCACCAAAGCCTCCACCCATATCGGCCACTTTTACTTGCAATCGATGTTCAGGAAAATCTAACACTTCTGAAAGGACCATACGATGAATATGTGGGTTTTGTGAACCAACATATAACTTTAATTCACCATTACCCGGATTATATTGTGCTAATGAATTACGTGTTTCCATCGGGCTTGGCGCAACTCTCTGTGTACTATAGTCTCCACG
>NZ_JBBKBG010000018.1:0-48279 GCF_037892545.1 Pseudogracilibacillus sp. ICA-222130 | reverse complement strand
GCTTTTTCGCTTGTTCTTGCGGAATTATCCTATATATCCGCAAGTAGAACGACTTTTTCGCTTGTACTTGCGGAATTATCCCATATATCCGCAAGTGAAACGACTTTTCCACTTTTACTTGCGGAATTAAATCACATTTCCGCAAACCTACCAACACCAACTACTACTTACTCACCATTAGTATACCCAAAAAAAATTACCCCCACCATCGTGGAGGCAATTTTTTATATACATTATTCTGATACTGGTACTACCGCACCGTCGTAGTTCTCAACCATGAAGTCTTGAATTTCTTCAGAACGTAACACTTCTAATAACTTGTTTAATGCTTCGTCTTCTTCGTTACCTTCTTGAACCGCTAATACGTTCACGTAAGGAGAGTCGTCCCCTTCACGGAAAATAGAGTCGTTCACTGGATCAAGTCCTGCACCGATAGCATAGTTCGTGTTGATGACCACTAATACATCTTCTTCAGACTCATAAATCTCTGGTAAAAATGCTGGCTCATAGTCAGGAGAGAATGTTAAATTTTTCGGGTTGTCTTCGATATCATCTAACTCAGCCTTACCCTCTTCCACTCCGTCTTTTATTGTAATTAAATCGTTTGCTTCGAATAACTGTAACACACGTCCATGGTCAGCTACAGAGTTACTTAATACAACTTCTGTGCCATCTTTAATATTATCGATTGAATCAATAGTTTTTGAGTATGCTGCGATTGGTTCAATATGAATTCCACCGATATGTGTTAACTCGTATCCTGTATCTTCAATTGTTTGTTCTAAATAAGGAATATGTTGGAAATAGTTTGCATCTAAATCGCCACTTGCTAAGTCATCATTTGGTAAAACGTAATCCTCATATGGTTCAATTTCTAAAGTAATACCTTCTTCCGCTAAAATTGGTGCCGCTTCTTCTAAAATCTCTGCATGTGGCACACTAGAAGCTCCAACTTTAATTGTCACTTCTTCAGCGTTTCCATCATTATTACCTGCGTCGTTGTTGCCTGCGTTGTTTGCTGAGTTGTTGTTATTTCCTCCACCACATGCTGCTAAAACTAAAATTGAAATTAATGCAAATAAAGCTAAAACCTTTTTCATGAAACATTCTCCCCTTTACCTTTTATCAATTTTTTTAGATATAAAATCTCCAATGAATTGGAAAATAAAAACGACAATTACAATAATGATAGAACAGACGAGGACAATTTCAAAAATTCTTCGTTGGAATCCTGCATAATATGCATAACTCCCTAGTCCACCTGCTCCGATCGCTCCAGCCATTGCTGTATAACCAATTAACGCAATCGCTGTGACGGTAATTCCTGAAATAAGTGCTGGCATCGATTCTGGGATTAATACTTTAAAAATGATACGTCTCGTCGTGGATCCCATCGCTTTTGCTGCCTCAATTACACCTTTATTTACTTCCTTCAATGCAATTTCCACTAAACGGCCGTAAAACGGTGCCGCTCCTAAAATTAAAGCTGGAAGTGCTGCATTCGGTCCCCGAATCGTTCCAATTAAAAATCTCGTTAATGGGAACAATAATAAAATTAAAATGATAAATGGGATAGCACGAAAGACGTTAACAAATGTCGCAATGATAAAATTTAATATTTTATTTTCCCATAGACCATCTTTATCTGTTAAATAAAGTAATAAGCCAAGCAATAATCCTAAAATAAACGTTCCAATAAGTGCGATGATGGTCATGTAAAACGTTTCATATGTAGCTTCAAGCAATTGGTTCGTATCAAGTTTTGAAAAATCAAGTGTCATCGCGAATTACCTCCACTGTTACCGAGGAAGCTTGAACAAAAGCCTCAACTTTCTCTATTTCTGTTTTGTCTCCAATTAATTGAATAGCAAGAGAACCAAGCGTACCGTAAGTCGTTTTCGTAATTTTACCATGTAAAATATTCACTTGAGTATCGTAGTTTTTCGCAATTTCACTAATTAGAGCATCATTGGTTGCTGTCCCTTGGAATCGTAAACGAAGAACTTTTCCTTTTCGTTCTACTTCCTCTAGCACTTCATCCAATGTATCATCTTCACGGCCTTCTTCCACGACCTCTCCAATGAATCGTTGTGTCACATCATGTTGTGGATTCGTAAAAACATCATACACATTTCCTTGTTCCACAATTTTCCCCTGTTCCATCACTGCAACACGATGACAAATTTTTCGGATGACGTTCATTTCATGTGTAATTAAAATGATCGTCAAACCAAGTTTCTCATTAATATCTACGAGTAAATTTAAAATAGAGTTTGTCGTTTCCGGGTCTAATGCAGATGTCGCTTCATCACATAATAACACTTTCGGGTTATTCGCGAGTGCTCTTGCGATTCCGACACGTTGTTTTTGTCCCCCACTAAGTTGGGACGGATACGCTTTTTCTCTACCTTCTAATCCAACTAATTGAATGAGTTCCTTTACTCTTTTTTCTCTTTCTGCTTTTGGCACACCAGCGATTTCGAGAGGGAAGGCAATATTATCTTCCGTCGTTCGTGACCATAATAAATTAAAGTGTTGGAAAATCATTCCGATATCTTGTCTCGCTGTACGAAGATTTTTCGTATTTAATTCAGTCATGCTCTCGCCGTCAATGGTTATGGTTCCTGCTGTCGGTTCTTCCAGGCGATTTAATAACCGAACGAACGTACTTTTTCCAGCCCCACTATATCCAATCACTCCAAATATTTCACCAGTTTCGATATCCAATGTGATGTCATCGACTGCCTTGATTGGGCGATTGTCAATCGTGAATGTTTTCCTTAAATTTTTGATCGAAATCAAAATGCGTACCCTCCTTTTCCTTTTATTCCAATAAAAAAATCCCTTTGCTCTAGAGAACAAAAAGATTATATATCTTCACGTTCTCTCATTTTTCAAAGCGGTGTGCTTCGCAGGATTTAGCACCTTTCAATCTTTACATTGAAGGTTGCCGCAACTTCACAGGGCCAGTCCCTCCATTGCTCTTCATAAGAGTTTATCATATTCAATTGGTTATTATATTGAATCTTACCAGTCCTTGTTGCCTTTGTCAACGATAATGCACATTACCTAGCAAATAACTCGGGTTTGTACTCAAACACATAATGATAGATGTGTGCAACCGAATGAAATGTATAAATTTTTTCCTTTATTTCTCCATCTTTCACAATGAGTAAACACGGTACACTTTCGATTTTATTTTCTTGCATGAATTCCGGAAATAGGGATCCATTCATTTCTAGAAAAATTTCCTCCTTATGTGTCATTTCAATTTTCTGTAAAAAACTTCTTGCGACATGACACGTCCCACAAAATGGGGTATGAATAAAAAGGAAACCATCATCCGGTAATGGTAATTGTTTGATCTCTTGCATATTTCTCACCAATCTTTTAAAAAATATATCGGATTAATTCGAATATGAAATTTGACGAGTTCTGTTGCGAGAATATTGTATGGGGTTGCCTCCACTTCCATATATTCTTCTGGAATATACATATTTTCTGCATGTGGCAACTCTTCATTCAACTTTTTTCTAAGTTGTTTTCCTGGACGGTCCTCATCGACGAAAATATAGACAAGATGGTGATCCAAATCATACGTTTCCAGCATTTCATCAAATTTTTCAATACTAAATGTTCCGAATGTACATAAAATTTGTACGTCATCACGGCCATCGATAATTGTTTCGAGCCGCTTTTTATCTTGTTTTCCTTCAACAATCACTATTTTCATTTTATCATTGCATCCTTTTCATTGCACCTTTTTAAAACAAAAAGCTATTCACGATGAGTTTTGTCTGCTCATCGTTGAATAGCTTTTCCATTATTCTGCTGAGATTAATGCCTCGTATTTGTCTGCTGAAAGTAACTCGTCTAACTGCTCATCCTTTGTCGGCTCGATGACGATGAACCATCCTTGGTCATAAGGAGACTCATTTACTGTTTCAGGGCTATCTTGTAGTGCTCCATTAATTTCCACTACACGTCCACTTACTGGTGCATATAATTCGGATACTGTTTTGACAGATTCTACGCTTCCAAATGGTTCGTTCATTTCAATTTCCGCACCAATTTCAGGAAGTTCTGCAAATACGATGTCCCCTAATTCTTCTAAAGCGAATTGAGTAAGTCCGACTCGAATATCGCTTCCTTCTTCTCGTGCCCACGTATGTTCTTTTGAATATAATAACTCTGTTGGTAATGACATATTTTTCTCCTCCTACGTTACTTCCATGTATTTTCGTATGTTTCTTCTTTAAAGCCAACTGTCACGCTCGTGCCGTCTGTCAGGATTGGCCGTTTAATAAGCATGCCATTTGACGCTAAATATGTAACCATGTCATCGAGTGTGGCATCTTTTATTTTTTCTTTCATATTTTGTTCGCGATACACTTTCCCACTCGTATTAAAAAATTTCTTCGGTTCTAGTCCACTTTTTTCAATAAGCGATTTTATCGTCGCTTCTGAAGGTGTTTCTTCGACTAAATGAACTAATTCATACGTTTTCCCGTGATCATCTAGCCATTTTTTTGCCTTCTTACATGTACTACAATTCGGGTACCAATATAATGTTAGTGACATCGTAAACCTCCGTATAAAAAATTTACTAATCTGATTATAGCAAATAATCCCCCGCGCTACAAAGGGATAAATTTTTTCATGAAAACTGGTGGGTGTGTGTAATAATTCCGCAAGTGTAGGGCGATTTCAGTGGGAACTTGCGGATATATGCAGTAATTACGCAAGTGCAAGGCGGTTTTCATGATAACTTGCGGATGTGTGTAATAATTCCGCAAGTGCTCGGCGGTTTTCATGATAACTTGCGGATATATGCAGTAATTACGCAAGTGCAAGCCCGTTTCAGCGATAACTTGCGGATATAACCAATAATTACGCAAGTGCAAGGCGGTTTTCACGATAACTTGCGGATATAATCAATAATTACGCAAGTGCAAAGCCGTTTCCTCAATAACTTGCGGATATACATCACAGCCCCGTCGCAAGTTCACCAACAATTCCCCGCGCTATTAAATGTACTTCAAGTAATAAATCGATAGCTAGCATTCTTCCGACTATTTTCCTTCTTAAAGTACAATTGCAAAATAGATTGTATGGTTCGTATGGACACCATTCCTCCTATCCATTCGTAGATTCGCTCGGTTGTGATGGGGGCCTCTGGAAAAAGGGTGACGTATTCCACAATACTACGGACAACAGCAGATGCAAGCGACTCCCTATACGTGCACCGTGCACAACACATATGCCGATATTCCCGAGCCATCCAACCACGACAACGTACACAAGTAATGCCTTTTCGCAAAGTCTCCCACTCAAATGAAGGGGTGCGAACAAATCGATTTTCTGTTACATGTAAAGTACGTAATTTTTCAGCTAATGCGATGTGGGTAGCATTCAAGGTTGCACGCTCATTATTTAAATGCGAAAAAAAACCTTGCAATTATGTCGGCAAAACAATTTTATCATTTGGCTTCATGTACAATGTGAAACGATCATTCACAAAGGCGACATAAGGTAGAACAGGTAGATGAATATTTAGAGATAAAAGTATTTCCTTTAACAAAATTTCTGTGCGATTCAATTGATGTAACGGGTTTGCTATCACTTTATTCGTCCGAAGTGATGTAAACTGATCATCAAAATATGCATATTCATTTTCAAAGTTTTTAACTTCTACTAAAAGTAGTTTCGTTGCAAAAATTAACAAGCAATCAATTTGCGATAGTCGACCACTTTTGTCAAAGAGTAAGCTATACAAAGCGATATAATCAACTTGTAATTTTTCCACAACTAATTGTTCAAAACGACATTCCCCTCGATAACCTTGGAGTTCCTTGTAAAATTGTTGCTCATCCTCCTTCGAAAAAACGATACGATTTTGCAGTAATTCATATACGTATAATAGTGATGATTTTTGTACGGATTCGTTCATATTCTCCCTCCACTAAAACCCTTTCTTCTTACAATAACTAGTTATACAAATATTGCAAAAAGACAAAACTGCTATTTTGGACGAAAAACAGGGACGAAAATGCAAAAATCATCTAGGGGTTTCACCATTTTCACCACGAATACTTGCGATAAAATTCAATTTTATCCATTTACAAAAAAACTACATCGAAACAAAAAAATCTCGACGTAGTTTTCATGAGCGAATCGTTTCTCTGACAAGTTTCCCTATCGCCCGTTCGATATCCTCTACTTGTGGAACTGCCTGGTGCTCCAATTTTGCATTATATGGCATTGGAACGAAAGCCCCTCCGAGACGAATGATTGGTGCACGTAAAGCATGAAAAGCTCGTTCAGCAATTAAACTGGTAATTTCCCCACCAATTCCGCCACGTTTTACCGCTTCATGGACGATGATGACACGTCCCGTTTTTTCCACAGAGTTAAGAATCGTCGCTTCATCTAATGGCACGAGTGTGCGTGGATCGATGACTTCCACCGATACACCTAGAGCAGCGTAGTCCATTGCAGCTTGTAATGCTTTTTGCACCATGATACCTGTTGCAATGATCGTGACATCTGTTCCTTCCCGCTTCACATCTGCTACGCCAAGAGGAATTTCATAAGTATCTGTCGGTACGTCACCAGTCTTTTTATACAATAATTTATGCTCATAAAAAATGACTGGATTTGGATCATTTATCGCTGCTATGAGTAGTCCTTTCGCATCGTATGGGGTAGAAGGTTGGACTACTTTTAAACCTGGAACATGGGCGAGCCAAGCTTCCAAACTCTGAGAATGTTGGGCAGCTGCACCTGTTCCAGAGCCAGATGGGGTACGAATAACGAGTGGCACCGTCGCCTTTCCACCGTACATATAACGGATTTTCGCAGCTTGATTTACGACTTGGTCTAAGGCTAATGTTAAGAAATCAGAAAATTGGATATCGACGACAGGTCGCATGCCAGTTAATGCAGCCCCGACTGCAACACCTGTCATTCCGAGTTCACTGATCGGTGTATCGCGCACGCGAGCTGATCCAAACTCCTCCAGCAATGTCGCCGTCACCCCAAAAGCACCACCATACACACCGATATCTTCTCCGAGTAAAAGGACCTTCTCGTCCTCCCTCAGTTTAATTCGTAACGCATCACGAATCGCCTCCAAATATGTCGTCGTTTGCGCGTTCATAGTTCCACCTCCCGAATCGCATACACATCCTTATATAGTTCATCTATCCCAGGCTCGTCACTGGCTGTTGCAAATTCCGTTGCCGCGTCAACTTCTTTTTGTACAGTATGGTGTATCGCTTTTATTCGACCGGCTGCTTCTATTGCAACATGAAGTAATTTTTGCTCCAATTGAATAAGGGGGTCCCGTTTTTTATATGCTTCGACTTCTTCCTCCATCCGATACAATTGCTTATCACTTTTCGAATGGCCTTTGAACCGATATGTTTTCGCTTCTATGAAGGTCGGTCCTGCTCCATTTCTCGCGCGTTCGACAGCTCTTTCCATCGTTTCTTTTACAACTAAAACATCATTTCCATCAATGGTCACACCAGGAATTCCGTACGCCACAGCTCGTTCTGACAACTGATCAATATTCGTCATATCACCAATTGCGCTCGACATCCCATACATATTGTTTTCACAAATGAAAATGACAGGCACTTGCCAAATTGACGCCATATTTAACGCCTCATGAAAACTTCCTTCATTGATTGCACCATCCCCGAAAAAACATGCGACGACATTGTTCTTTTGCTGCATTTGCATACTTAATCCCGCCCCAACAGCGATTGGAATTCCACCTCCAACGACGCCGTTTGAACCAAGATTCCCTTCCTCGATGTCTGCTATATGCATTGAACCACCTTTTCCCTTACTATAGCCCGTTATTTTGCCGAACATTTCCGCCATCATTTTATGTATGTCAGCACCCATTGCAATCGCATGCCCGTGGCCACGATGTGTACTCGATATGTAGTCCCCGTTTTGCAACGCAGAACAAACACCGACAGCAACTGCCTCTTGTCCATTATATAAATGAGTCGTTCCATGCAAATGCCCTCGCTGAACATTTTTTTCTACCTCATTTTCAAACTGTCGAATGCGCACCATTTTTTCATATAATGTAAACCATTCTTCTATGTTTTTCCGCTCATATGGCACACTGTTCATCCCTTTCTATGTCCAAAATAATTCCTATCGTCGTGCATACTTTTCCCCTAGTATAATATACTTTTTCAAGCAAACATTACCTCCTTTGTTGAACAACGTTCTATGCAAAAATTGACGCCAAGTTAGATAGCAACCTCTCCAAAAGCGACGCGACTTTACTCCCTACTGTTTCAATAAACTACCTCATGATAGCGAATTTCTTCCTTAACTAAAATATCGATAATACAAAGATTTGGCATAATCTTGATTATTCGTCCCGTGGATGAATGCACGGCCATCTTTAAACAACACCATCCGTCTTTCTTCAAATGTAAATGATAATAAAAATGCATTAAGTTCAACTTTCCCACCAGTTTGTTTTAAGCTCTCGGCAACTTGCGCCAAGTTACGCTGTTGCATCTCAGGTGGCCGAATTTGCACGGATGATCGACCACATAACACGGCAACTTTCGTCTGTTCTTCATAACTCAAATATGGATATGTCGGGGAGTCGCCACATGTTGGACAATCAGCCTTCTTGTAAGATCGAATATCCATTTGCATGATTTCATTTTTCCATAAATCAAAGGCTAGTAATTTTCCTCGTAATGCATCGTTATCCCCGAGAAGTAATTTCAACGTTTCTGTCGTTTGATGGATCACGACTTGTGCTGCTGCCGGTTGGATAATCCCAGCTGTATCACAAGTTTGGCTTCCGATCGGAATTGTCCCAAGCAAACATTGTAAGCAAGGTGTTTTTCCTGGTAAAATCGTGTAACTAACACCATAACTACCAACACATGAACCATATACCCATGGGATGCCTTTTTTATGGGAAATATCATTTATCATCATCCGAATATCAAAATTATCTGTCGCATCTAAAATGACATCCACTCCATCAACAAGATATGTAAGTTCATTCGGTGTCACATCCATCACATGTGCATGGATGTTTACTTCACTATTTATTTCACTTAAAATTCGCTTCGCCGCAACAGCTTTCGGCATTCGATTTTCTGCATCTGCTTCTGTAAATAAATATTGCCGTTGTAAATTACTCCATTCAATATAATCACGGTCAACAATCGTTAATGTACCAATTCCAGCACGTGTAAGCATTTCCGCGCTTTGCGTACCTAATGCTCCAACACCAATGATGAGCACATGTTTATTTCGCAATATTTCCTGCCCATCGTTTCCAATGGGCGGAAATAATATTTGCCTAGAATATCGATCTTGTCTCATAGCCCGAGCCCTTCTTGCGGGCTACTTGCAACTGCATGGGTCTTTTTCGGAATTCTCCCTGCTTCAAATCCTAACTGTCCAGCTTGAACCGCAAGTTTCATTGCCACTGCCATTTTAACGGGGTCTGTTGCTCCTGAAACAGCTGTATTTAATAACACACCATCCGCCCCTAACTCCATGGCATATGCTACATCTGTCGGGGACCCAATTCCCGCATCAACAATGACAGGTACCTCTGACTGTTCGATAATGAATTGTAAATTTAACGGGTTCACAATTCCTTGACCCGAACCGATTGGCGATGCTCCCGGCATAATCGCATGTGCACCAAGATTTTCCAAACGTTTTGCTAAAACGACGTCATCTGATGTATAAGGTAAAACGATAAACCCTTCTTCCAGTAACATTTCTGTTGCTCGTAATGTTTCCACTGGATCTGGCAATAATGTTTTATCACAACCGATAATTTCAACTTTCACCATGTGGCATATCCCTGATGCTTGTGCTAATTTTGCAATTCGAACAGCCTCTTCGGCCGTTTTCGCACCGGCAGTATTCGGTAAAAATTTGAATTTTTGTAAATCAATCTTTTCTAAAAAATTCGGCTGATTCGGCTCATAAATATTCATTCGTTGTACAGCGAATGTTAAAACTTCTGTTTCTGATGCATCAACTGCTTCTTTTTGAATATCAAAATTCGAAAACTTTCCCGTCCCTAAAAATAATTTAGATTGAAAATGATATGGTCCAATTTGTAACATATGTATGCTCCTTTTTGTTTTTATTTGAGAGGAGACCGTTTTCTAACCTCCACCGACGAATTGAATCAATTCAATGTTGTCATTCGGTGCTACTTCTGTTGTAGCGTGGTCTTCTTTTTGCAAAATTTGTGCATTATGTTCCACGATAATAACCGGATTCGAAATGTTCAGATGTGCAATCAACTTAGAAATCGTATTCACATCTTGTGGGATATTCATTTTATTCCCATTAATACGTACATCCATTTCATTCACTCCCTTTTTCTAATATTTTATCCTTGTACGCTTGTGCGCTTTTACGAACATTCTCTACAGAAAAAATATTCGACATGACTGCAGCTCCTGCTGCCCCTGTATCCATCACTGCACTAATATTGTCCGCTGTAATCCCTCCGACCGCTATGACAGGAATCGTAACAGCATGTACGAGCTCACTTAGTTTGCGGAGACCACGGGGTTTCAAGTCCTTTTTACAAGTCGTGTGAAAAATATGACCATACATGACATATTTCGCTTGTTCCCGTGCTCGACTTTGTGCAAAAGGGATTTGATGAACGGCACAACCATATTCCAAATTGGGAAAATGAGCACGGATTTGTACTGGTTCATAACTATGTTCTGGCAAATGAACGCGTTGAACACCGTACATACTCGCCATATCTGCGCGATCATTTATAATAATTTTTTGTAAAGTAGGATCATATGCTTTTACAAGTCGAATCGCAGTTTCATAGTCTTTCACCGTCCAAGATCGTTCACGAATGTGTATATAATCAACGATGTCATATATGTCGTGTGCTTTTTCCGCAAAACTAGTGGCCGTTTCATTGCCTGAAGATATAGCATGTAGTTGGAACAAGGTACTTCACCTCTTTTCATACGTAATAAGGAGTACGAAAATTCGGATTCTTCTGAATGCAAGAGAGCCATTTTAGGAGAACGAAAAAGCCACTCTCCATTGAAAAGGAAAGTGGCCTAGTATGTATATCGTCCATGCAAAAATTTCGAGTTCTCCCGAAAATATATACTAAACATCACTTCCCTTCGCTAGTTTTAACTAGATCAGGTTATAAGAATCCCGGAGTTATACTCCGATCTCAGCTTGTAACACAAGCACCCCTAGTGTTCATATGTAATTTTGTTTGTTCGTCCTTATCTTATCACGGAATGAAAAAATGTCAAATAAGGAAAAGTACCTTTTCAGTCCATTAAACATGTAGTCATGATGACCGCAAGTAAAAAACCTCCACTACCGCTCCCAATCTATTAAAATCAAAACCACTAGTGTGAAGGTTGTGTGTACTGAACCCATAAAGTTAGAATTTTAATTTTGTTGTCCTGTTAATGGATTGCACTTTCAAATTACGTTAGTTGTTCGCTTATATCATCATTTTTTAGCAGATTTCATACATATTCCTAGATTTCTTCCTATTGTATCCACAAAATATCTTCTACATCATAACTTCCTGTTTCATTTTGTGAGGAAGGTGATTGAGCTTTATGGTTGCCTCTTGCAACTTTGGCCTACATTCTTGCAACTTTGAACTGTATTCTTGCAACTTTACTCGATATTCTTGCAACTTCGAACTGTATTCTTGCAACTTCGCACGATATTCTTGCAACTTTGCCCGATATTCTTGCAACTCCAGCCCGTATTCTTGCAACTTCGCACGATATTCTTGCAACTTCGCATGATATTCTTGCAACTTCGCATGACATTCTTGCAACTCCAGCCCGTATTCTTGCAACCTCAGGCCATATTCTTGCAACTCCAACCCGCATTCTTGCCCCCCTCCCGGGCAGAGCCAGTAGCTTTCAAATACATCAGAAAAACGGTGTCCACCATAATAGATGAACACCGTCACAAAGCATCGTATATTTTATACGATATACTTCTCCGCTTCAATGATTTCTGCTGCGATTTCACGTTTCTTCGCAATGACGTTAATTGGATCATGACGCGTTAGTTTTCTTAAAGAAGACAACATCATACGTAATGTATCCCCTTCTTCTACTGCAATTAAGATTTCTTTTGCATCTGCTTCGATACGGTTGAATGCTTCTTGTGCATATACTTGTGTATATAATAACTTCAAGTTCGCTTTATCCGCACCATCGCGTCCGATTGCTTTTTCCGTACGTAAAATTGCCGCTTCCATATTGTACACTTCTGCTGCCATATCTGCTAAGTTTGCTAAGATTTCTTGTTCGCCTTCTAGCTTTTGCATATATTTTTGAGCAGCTAATCCAGCACCTAGTAATACGATTTTCTTCGCATTTTTCAGTAAATATTTTTCTTGCTCTAAAGGCTCTGTGCCAACTTCTTCTGGCATCATCATTAACAACTCTTCCTGTAACCCTTGAGCTGCTTGTAATAATGGCAATTCACCTTTCATAGCTTTTTTCAATAATGTACCAGGAACAATTAAACGGTTAATTTCGTTCGTTCCTTCAAAAATACGGTTAATACGTGAGTCACGGTACATACGCTCGACTTCATACTCTGCCATGAAACCATATCCACCATGCATTTGAACCGCTTCATCTGCAACATAGTCTAATAGTTCTGTTGCTGTATATTTGTTCATGGAACATTCGATTTGATATTCCGCAATCGCATTTGCAATTTCACGACCGTCTTTTAATTCTTCATCTGACAATGATCCCATACGTTGTTCAAATAACCCTACTGTACGGTATACGGCACTTTCATTTGCGTATATTTCTGCTGCCATCGTTCCTAATTTTTCCTGTGTTAAAGTAAAGCTCGAGATCGGTGTACCGAACTGTTTACGTTCATTAACATATTTCGTTGCTAATTCTAAAGCACGCTTCGCACCACCAACGCCACCGATTGCTAACTTATAACGACCAACGTTTAAAATGTTAAACGCAATAATATGTCCGCGGCCTTTTTCTCCTAATAAGTTTTCTACCGGTACTTCCGCATCTTCTAATACTAATGTACGTGTCGATGAACTCTTAATTCCCATTTTCTTCTCTTCTGGTCCGACAGAAACTCCTGGGAATTCACGCTCTACAATAAATGCAGAAAAATGCTCGCCATCAATTTTTGCATATACAACGAACACATCAGCGAAATCAGAGTTTGTGATCCACTGTTTTTCCCCGTTTAAAATAAAATGAGTTCCAGCATCATTTAACTTTGCTGTCGTTTTTGCCCCTAATGCGTCTGAACCCGAACCTGGCTCTGTTAATGCATATGCAGCGATAAGTTCACCTGTCGCTAATTTCGGTAAATATTTTTCCTTTTGTTCATGGTTTCCGAAAAATACAATCGGTAAGGACCCAATTCCGACGTGTGCACCATGTGTAATTGAAAATCCACCAGCAGGAGCAAATTTTTCCGTAATTAAAGATGAACTAATTTTATCTAATGCAAGCCCACCATATTCTTCTGGAATATCAGCACTTAAAAGTCCTAAATCCCCAGCTTTTTTCAATAATTTTACCGAATGTTCAAATTCGTGATTTTCTAAGTTATCGATTAAAGGAACAACTTCTCCTTGTACGAAATCTTCTGTTGTTTTAGCAATCATTTTATGTTCTTCTGTGAAATCTTCTGGTGTGATGACATCCTCACCAGTTAAGTCTTCAATTAAAAATGCTCCACCTTTAATTAATTTCTCTGTCATCGTTAACATCCTTTCTGTTTTCATGATTCATGTATACAATAAAATTTAGTTTCCTCTCATTTCTTCCCTTTTTATAAAAAGGGTGTGGGAGATGTGTGCAAGGCACAACAACCCCACGAATAATATGAAAATATTTAAGAGGTTTTTCATATATGAAAACTTCCGCAAAAATTACGGTCTATCGATAATGGGAGTTATAAGACGCAACAGCGATTTTTGCGGAAAGTTTTACACCAAATTAAAGTAATTCAAATACTCCAGCAGCACCCATTCCGCCACCGATACACATTGTGACAACTCCGAATTGTTCGTTACGACGAATCATTTCATGCATGATCGATAACGTCAATTTCGTTCCTGTCATTCCTAGTGGGTGACCAAGTGCAATTGCTCCACCATTTACGTTAACTTTTTCTGGATCTAAGTCTAACGTACGCATTACTTGAATCGACTGAGATGCAAACGCCTCGTTTAATTCAAATAAGCCTATATCTGATAATTCTAAACCAGCTAATTTTAACGCTTTCGGCACAGCTGCAACAGGACCAATTCCCATCACTTCAGGTGCTACACCGGCAACTGCAAATGAACGGAATTTTAATAACGGCTTTAAACCTTCAGCCTCTGCTTTCTCGCGGTCCATTAATAAAACAGATGCAGCACCATCACTCATTTGTGAGGCATTACCAGCTGTTACTGAACCGCGAACATTAAATGCCGGGCGTAGTTTCCCTAATACTTCTACTGTTGTTCCTGGACGAACACCTTCATCCATTTCAAACATACGAGTCGTTTCTTCAATTTTATGTTTCGCACCGACGAAGCGATTCGTTACTTCCACAGGGACAATTTCGTCGTTAAACTTTCCAGCTTTAATTGCCGCTTCTGCTTTTCGATGACTTTCTACAGCAAAACTGTCTTGTTCTTCACGGCTAATACCGTATCGATTTGCAACTTCTTCTGCCGTATGTCCCATTCCCATATAGTATTCTGGTGCATTTTCTACTAAGGATGAGTTCGGTTTAATGACATGTCCACCCATCGGAATTAAACTCATCGACTCTGCTCCACCAGCTAAAATCGTATCACTATGTCCTAACATAATACGTTCTGCACCGAATGCAATACTTTGTAATCCACTCGAACAATAACGGTTAATCGTCAGTGCTGGTGTCTCTTCTTTCAATCCAGCAAGTCCAGCGATATTGTTCGCCATATTCATTCCTTGTTCTGCTTCTGGCATCGCATTACCAAAAATGACATCATCGATATTTCCGTCGTAATTTCCTGCACGTTTCAATGTTTCTTTTACTGTAATCGCAGCTAAATCATCTGGTCTAACATGTGCAAGTGACCCTCGTTTCGCACGTCCTACAGGGGTTCTTGCTCCTGCAACAATGACTGCTTCTCTCACGAAAATTCCTCCTTCTTTTTCAAAACTTTCATCTATGATTAGTTACGTAATGGTTTTCCTTTTAATAACATATGTTGCATACGCATTTGCGTCTTCGGCTCACCGATTAAGCTTAAGAAAGCTTCACGCTCTAATGCTAACATCGTTTCTTCGTCGATCAGTGATCCTTCATTAATTCGTCCACCAGAAATAACATATGCTAATTTCTCCGCAATCTTTAGATCATGTTCAGATGCATATCCACTTAAGTGTAAGTTTTTCGCTCCTAATAGCATTGCTCCATATCCTGCATCTCCAACAACTGGAATCTTCTCAGGTTTCGGTGCTTTATAACCTAATTTGCTTAAACCTAATACACGTTGTTTTGCATCGTGTAATAGATGGTCAGGATTCACACTAATGCCATCATAACGATTTAAAAATCCGTTTTCGCGTGCCTCTTCTGCTGAAGTCGATACTGCAGCTGTGGCTACACGTTCAAACACTGTATTCGCTACTTGCATTAAGTCAAAATTAACACCTTGTGGTATGTCACGAAGCATTTTTAAATATAATTCTTTCGTTCCTCCACCACCTGGGATTAATCCAACTCCTACTTCTACTAATCCTAAATAGGTTTCTGTAGAAGCTTGAACACTTGCAGCTGGTAAAGTTACTTCTGCTCCACCACCTAAAGACATATTAAATGGTGCTGTTACTACTGGTTTTTCACTATATTTAATATTTAGTGTCATGTTTTGGAATTGACGAATGACCATATCTAATTCAAAGAAGTTTTGGTCTTGTGCTTCCATTAACATTAGCGCTAAATTCGCACCAACACAGAAGTTTTTCCCTTGGTTCCCAATCACAAGTCCTTCATAGTTTTTCTCTACTTCTTCAATAGATTTATTAATCATTTGAATAACATCCATACCGATCGAGTTGTTCGGTGATGTAAATTCTAATAATGCAACCCCGTCACCGATATCGACTAAACTTGCTCCATTATTTTTCATAATGACGTCATTTGTTTCTTTTAAACGACGAATATTAATTTCCTTTTCATTGAAGGCAACTTGTGCATAGTCTTCTTTGTCAAAATAGTAAACGTTTCCATTCTCTTGCTTATAGAACGTTTCATTTCCTTTTTCCAGTAATGTTTCGACCCAAGCCGGAATTGTTTCTCCATCCGCCTTCATACGTTCGACCGATTTACGAACACCGATAGCGTCCCATGTTTCAAATGGACCGAACTGCCAGCCGAATCCCCATTTCATCGCATTGTCGATTTGTGTTAGGTCATCAGCAATTTCACCTACTAACTCTGCACTATATAATAAGGTTGGCTTTAAGATACTCCATAAGAAATCACTTGCTTTGTCTCCTTGTTGAGAAACGACTGCTTTAATTTTCTTACGTGTTCCTTTTTGCTGTTTCGCCATTTCAATCGCAGCAGTTTTTAATTTCTTTTGTTCGCTATATTCGAATGTTTCTGGGTCAATCTCTAAAATGACGCTTCCTTTTTCCCCTTTTTCTTTCTTGAAAAATCCTTGCTTCGCTTTTGCACCTAACCAACCGCGCTCATTCATTTCTTTCATAAACGATGGAATTTCGAATACTTTCTTTTCTTCGCCTTCCACTTTTTCATATGCTGTATTTGCAACATGAATGAATGTGTCTAATCCGACCACATCTAATGTTCGGAATGTAGCACTTTTCGGACGGCCGATAAGTGGACCTGTAATAGAATCAACTTCTCCAATTGATAGTCCTTGTTTCAACATTTCTTGTACGGTTACTAATAAACCGTAAGTTCCAATTCGGTTTCCGATAAAGTTCGGCGTATCTTTTGCTTCGACGACACCTTTTCCTAATACGTCTTCTCCAAATTGTTTCATGAAGTTTAATACTTCTTCATCTGTATGTTGCGTCGGAATAATTTCTAATAGTTTTAAGTAACGTGGTGGATTGAAGAAATGCGTTCCTAAGAAATGCTTTTTCATGTCTTCTGAACAATCTTCAATCATCGCTTCTACGGAAATTCCGGATGTATTGGATGATACAATCGTACCTTCTTTTCTTACTTTGTCGATATTTGCATATACTTGCTTTTTAATGTCTAAATTTTCCACGACAACTTCGACGATCCAATCAACGTCTGCTAGTTTTTCTAAATCATCTTCTAAGTTACCTACTGTAATTAAGTCCAAACTTTTCTTTGATGTAATTGGTGATGGTTTTTGTTTTAATAACGCCTGTTTCCCTGCTTGTGCAATTCGGTTTCTTACCGCCTTATCTTCTAACGTTAATCCTTTTTTCTTTTCATCTTCTGTGACATCTCTAGGTACAATATCAAGCATGATTGTTGGGATTCCATTGTTCGCTAAATGCGCAGCGATCGCCGAACCCATCACACCAGAACCTAATACTGCAGCCCTTTTAATACGATGTGTCATATTGTAATCCTCCTTACATCTTTGTTTGTTCTTTTTTATATAGCCACATATTGAATGAAGCATCATTTATTTTTTATGCGACAAAACACGAACTTTTTCTTTGCTTCATGCTACCGCTTGAATGAACCCTCATTCATGAAGTGGGAAAATAAAAAAATTATACTATCATTACTATAAACGATTTCTTTCGTTTTGGCAACGGTTACATTCTAAAATTTTTAAAAAGATTCGTCTTTTCGGAAAAATATTCAACATAAAGTGTATCGTTTTGTCGAATGTATGCGCATTTGGTGCATATTCTTGATGACTAATCTATTCAGGAAGTTTTTTTCATTTCATAAAAAATAATGGTCATACCTGTTTATTCGTCAGGGAAAATTCCTCACAATGAGATGACTCTAACTTGTTCATTTACGTAACATGGCTTCGTCACTTTCTTTTTATAATATGAACGAATGAAAAAAATATGACCTACATCATTGTGAGGCATACCTATATTTTTTTGAAATTCTATCTATTCCACATCGATTTTTAAGCCCTCTTTTATACAAAAAGCTAGAAGTGTCATGCGTATTGCTGCTAGTTTTTCTACAACTGTAACATTTCTTTCGTTAATACATCTTTCAATGTCCCCATACTGTACAATGTTTTTTCACTTTCTGTCGTCACAATTTTAAATGTATGGTCGATCATTTTATCAGAAAAATTCATAAAAATAGGCGTTTCCGGAAAGATTTCCGATAAATCGATGCCCTCCATTAAATCAACATAATCTTCTTCCAAACAAATGAAAATATGTGTAAAATCCTTTTCTTCATTTTCGATTACTGTGACAAGTTCATCTGTCTCTGCATGAAATGGGAGATGTATTTGATTGCCAGTAGACGTTTTTCTAGGAAAATCCCCTAAAACGGTGAGTGAAAAAGGGATCGATACATGTTGCTTTTCATACATCTTTTCAGCTTCGGCGACCATTTGTGTCCCGATTTTTCCATTCCCGACAACTAATACATCTAATCGTTTTGACTTCGTAAATATATGCTCATGTTCTTGCCAAAATTTAACGGAAAGCATATGGTATACATTTATTATTTCGACATGGAATGAAAATCCTTCCATATTTTCGATAAACGACGTTAATTCTTTTTGATAACGAACATTTTCTAAATGGATAATTAATTTTTGTAATGGCATCGGCTTTTTATGACGTTCTACAAAATTTTCTAATTCCATTAATGTGTATAAACTGTCCTGATCTTTTTCCTCAAATAATAAAACAGATTTTGCCTTATGGACAGCACTTTTTGAAAAAATAGTTTGGTCATGGATCGCTGTTGGCAGGACGATTACCCCCATTTCTTCCAGCCGTTGTATAGCATCTATAGAAAAATCCTCATCTATAACGACGACCGTCTCCCGATGATGTCGTAAATCTTCTATCAATAAATGGCTTTTTTCATGATAGCCAAAAATAACATAATGTTTCCCGAATCGTTGTACACGAAACAGCAAAAACCTCATTTCTAATGTCCGGTACATCGCAATGAAAACCGTTGATATCGTGTAAGACGCCGCAGACCAGCGGGCTATTTCGAGTAATAAAGGATACTGTGTCGGACTCGTTCCATCCACCGTGAATACATCCGCAAAATCGAGTAAATAAAGTCGAAAGGTAAAATATAATGCGTTTGACAAGGAGTGATGATCCACAGACAAATGATAGAAGCCGTACAATCCAGTAATAAATGCCAGCATGAATAAAAAAATATGTAGTGCATAGCGATATGTATAACGTAAAACAACTGGAAATCCGAGTAAATATATTGCGAGAATGATAATGATGGGACCATCAATCGAGTCATCTATTGGCGCAAGTCCCAATATGAGTGCAGTGGCAACAATGATCGTTATATAATAATAAAGGGTTACTTGTTTCCATGTCGATCGTTTTTCCTCCATTCTATAGCCCTCCATTCCTATCCTTTCCTTTATTCTACATGTATCATAGGAGAAGTTTCAACACGGTATAGATGAAAGGAAACGCGGTAAAGTAAATTTGTACGAGTAATTCGTATATTTCATCCACCAAAAAGATTGGTAGCATCCGACAGCTTTGCACTTTTTTAAATAAAATCGTCGTTTTGGGCAATTTCATGACGTTGTAGTGCTTGCATATCTTCGCTAGGGCTATTTTTAAAAAAAGAAAAAGGTACCGGTGGATTTTTCCACCAACACCATATGTTGTCCCATCGTTCTTTCGCTTTCGGTCTTTACCGACGCGTTTTTTACTATTCCTCTTGAAATAACAGTTCCATCGCTTTTGTCACTGGCAATTCATCGGCTAAAATTTTTGCTTCTAATTGAGCTACTTTTTCTTTTACTCCATCACGACGGAAAAACTGTTCGACAAGTTCTTCATAAATCATATCATGGAACCAATTTTTCACTTGATTTTTACGTCGGTCATCCCAGTATCCAGTTTCCATCACTTTTTCCCGGAAATCATGAATCGTTTCCCACACTTCTTCATGTCCCGTTTTTTCATAAGAGGATACCGGAATTGCAGTCGATAACCAACCAGGTGTAGCTGGCTGTAAATAATGTAAAATCTGCTTGAATTCCCTGGCTGTTCGTTTCGCACGGCGGACATTATCGCCATCTGCTTTATGAACGATAATGAGATCTGTAATTTCCATGATCCCTTTTTTCATTCCTTGTAAATCATCACCCGCACCGGTAATGGCAACCATCGCAAAAAAATCGACCATATTTCGTACGGCAATTTCACTTTGACCAACCCCAACTGTTTCGATTAAAATAATGTCAAAACCTGCTGCCTCACATAAAAGCATCGTCTCACGTGTTTTACGATGGACTCCTCCGAGGGTACCCGAAGTCGGAGAAGGACGGATGAATGCATTCGGATGATTCGTCAATTTCTCCATGCGTGTTTTATCCCCTAAAATACTCCCACCGGAAACGGCAGAGCTTGGATCAATCGCAAGAACAGCAACTTTATGTCCTTTATCCGCTAGCATAAGCCCAAACGTTTCAATAAATGTACTTTTTCCAGCACCAGGTACCCCACTTACACCAATACGAACACTTTCTCCCGTGTGTGGCAATGCTTTTTGGAGCAAGTTTTGCGCCAGATCATGGTCACTTCGTTTCATGCTTTCAATCAACGTAATCCCACGCGCTAAATCATTTCTGGAACCAGCGGCAATCGAATCAAATAACGAATCGATATTTACAGAAGTTTCTTTTTTTACAAAACGACGACGTTTTTTTCGTTTCATGCCGTCATGGGAGCTATGAATACCACCCATGACGTGCAATGCACTATCTTTTTTATGTGACTTGTCTTCGTTTTTTTTGTGGCTCATTCTTCCACTTCCTCGTATCCCAGCTTCTTGTAAATTTCCTCCAATATAATTTGCGATGCGACTGGAATGACTGTACCTGGTCCGAAAATAGCTACTGCGCCGCTTTCATATAATGCTTCATAATCTTGGGCTGGAATCACTCCACCAACGATAATTAAAATATCATCCCGGCCTAATTTTTCTAACTCTGCCTTCAATTGAGGTACTAATGTTTTATGTCCTGCTGCTAATGAACTTACCCCGATAACGTGCACATCGTTTTCAACAGCTTGTGCCGCAGTTTCTGCCGGTGTTTGGAAAAGTGGCCCAATATCGACATCAAACCCTAAGTCTGCATAAGAAGATGCAACCACTTTTGCTCCACGGTCATGTCCGTCTTGCCCCATTTTCGCAATTAAAATACGTGGCCTTCTTCCTTCGTTTTCTAAGAATTCCTCTGTCATTCGTTGCATTTCTTCGATTTCCTCTTGGTTATCAAAATTGGAACTATATACACCACTCACTGACTGAATCACCGCCTTATGTCGTCCGGATACAGCTTCAATTGCATCCGATATCTCTCCGATAGTCGCACGAGCTCGCGCACAATCTACCGCACATGCAAGTAAATTTTTCTCACCTGTACGTCCTGCTTCTGTCAATTCTTGTAATAAACGTTGAACTTCTTGTTCATCCCGATTGGCTTTCATCGTTTCGATCCGTTCAATCTGTTTTTCACGTACAACTGTATTATCAATATCTAAAATATCAATCGGTTCCTCTTCCTCTAATTGATATTTGTTCATGCCGATAATCGTTTCTGTTTGCGAATCAATTTGTGCTTGACGCTTCGCCGCTGCTTCTTCAATTTTTAATTTTGGTAGGCCAGTATCGATCGCTTTAGCCATACCACCTAACTCCTCAATTTCTTCAATTAAATCCCAAGCTTTTTCCATTAACTCGTCTGTTAATTTTTCGACATAATACGAACCACCCCAAGGATCTGCTACGTTCGTCATCATCGTTTCTTCTTGTAAAAACAATTGTGTATTACGTGCAATTCTCGCTGAGAAATCTGTCGGAAGGGCAATCGCCTCATCCAATGCATTCGTATGTAGACTTTGTGTATGTCCCATCGCCGCAGCATTCGCCTCGATTAATGTACGTGTCACATTATTGAATGGATCTTGCTCGGTTAAACTCCAACCAGATGTTTGAGAGTGGGTACGTAATGCAAGTGATTTGGCATTTTTGGGATGAAAGGTTTGCATCATTTGTGCCCACATACGACGTGCAGCACGCATTTTCGCCACTTCCATAAAATAGTTTTTTCCGATCGCCCAGAAAAACGACAATCTTGGGGCGAATGAATCGACATCAATTCCAGCCTTTAACCCAGTTCGTACATATTCCAGCCCATCTGCTAATGTGTACGCTAATTCAATGTCTGCCGTTGCTCCCGCTTCTTGCATATGATACCCCGAAATGGAAATCGAGTTGAACTTCGGCATGAATTTTGACGTATATTCAAAAATATCCGCAATAATTTTCATCGACATGTCAGGTGGGAAAATATATGTGTTACGAACCATATATTCTTTCAAAATATCATTTTGAATCGTTCCCGCTAATTTTTCAGGTGGGACCCCTTGTTCCTCTGCCGCGATAATATAAAACGCCATGATTGGTAATACCGCCCCATTCATCGTCATGGATACAGACATTTCATCTAATGGAATACCGTCGAATAAAATTTTCATATCTTCCACAGAGTCAATTGCTACTCCTGCTTTTCCAACATCTCCATGTACTCGCTCATGATTGGAGTCATAACCACGGTGTGTGGCAAGGTCAAACGCAACCGATAGTCCTTTTTGTCCCATCGCTAAGTTACGACGGTAAAATGCGTTACTTTCTTCTGCTGTCGAGAATCCTGCATATTGTCTTACCGTCCAAGGACGTGTCACATACATTGTCGGATATGGTCCACGCGTATTCGGGGCCACTCCAGCATAATCATGTAAATGTTTTAGATGTTGCACATCTTCTTTACGGTACACATTTTTCACTGAAATGCCTTCATTCGTTTCAACGGCAACTTCTTGAACTACTTTTTCCATATCTGCCGTTAATTTCGGTTGAACATCTTTAAAGTTCGGTTTCATCATTTAACACCCCTCCTTTTCTAAAAGACGTTGTAACATTTGGAACTTTTCTAATTGATCTTGTCCTTTCCATATAAAACCATGGATTCCTTTTGCTTGCCATTTTTCTACAAGTTCCGGTGCATATTTTCCTGCTACATCCACTTTTTTATTACCCGGGAAATGAGCTACAAAACCATCGACAAATGTCTCTGTTTCTTTTGCAGAAGCACAAATAATCGCATAATCAAATGGATGCTCCATCGCCCATTTCGCTCCTTCTTCCGCTGTGGTAAATGCTGGTTCAGCACTTATTTCAATACCAGCTGCTGCTAAAAATCCTTTGGCAAAATCTGCACGAGGTTTGTAATCTTTTAACATACCGAAGTTTAGTAAAACAACATTTGGTTGATTTTCTGTAAAATATTTTCGGACGTTTTCATACGGTTCTGCTAAGCGATTTTCTACTACTAATGTTGGATGTTCGTCTTCGATCACATTTTCTAAGTCAGCATACATATTCGTTCCAATCAATGAAGCTTTATGTGTACTTAATAATGTCAGTCGCTTTTCATATAAGGAGGCAATTTTTTCATTATAAGTATCACTATTTACATATGCTAAATAGCCACCTTTATCCTCTATCTCTAAAAATGCTTTCCAAGCTTTTTCCACTAACTGGTCTGTCAAAGTATCTATATAATACGAACCACCAGCTGGATCTAACACATAATGGACAAATGTTTCTTCTTTAATAACGAGTTGTACATTACGAGCAATTCGTTCGGACTGCGGTGTAATTGCTGACAACACATCATGTGGATGGACGGTCACCACATCTGCCCCACCTAGTACAGCCGAAAACGCTTCGTTTCCTGCCCGAAGTAAGTTTACATACATATCCAATTTTGAATAGGTACGTAAAGATGTTTCTGTATAAATGCTTGCATTCGGCGCTTCTTTCTCCCCATATGCTTCCGCTAATGTTTGCCATAATAAACGGAATGCGCGAAGTTTCGCGATTTCCATAAAGAAATTCGTATCGATAGCATACCGCACGATGAAATCATTCGCAAATGCAGTAAAAGAATCATATTCTTCTAATTGTTCTGTCGCAATCGCTAATGTAAGCGCCAATTCCGTAACAATATCTGCCCCACGGTCATGATCTTCGACTAAATCTGCTACTACTGTACGAACATTGTCATACCCACTAGGCAAATCGATGTCATAACCTGTTACAGCACCTTGAACAAGGGCACGATCAGACTCATTAATGTGATTGAAAACGGTTAAAAAATCGTCATTACTATGTACTTGGAATGCATAAATTGGATATTTCGTCATGAGCGTTGCTAATTTCTTCAGTTGATCGTCTGTCCAAACGACACCATGTGCTCCGTCATAAACAATGGCTTCGTTCCCTTTTTCAATGGCAATCATCGATTCTTCTAAAAATTTAGCACCATCTTTTGCATACGAACGTTGAGCAATCGTCCAGTTCGGGGAACCGATTCCTTTTCGAATTGTCTTTAACATTGCATCATGTTTGTCTGCATATTGTTGTTCGAACGCTTCCTTTGTATATAATGGTTTAATGTCAATATCTTCTAATGTTTTTGTAATTAGTTTTTCAAATGGTAATCCTCGTAACGATGCTTCAGCAACTTCACGCCATTTCGCATCATCGATACGTGGAAAGGTCGTTTGCTTCATTTCTGAAATCATGTTTACCCACTCCTATCTGCCATTTATTATATCATTCCGATAAAAGCGTTGCCATTGTTGGATGGAACGTAAATTACCGCTCACGTTCGTATTTAATGCACCTTGGCAATGAAAGTTTACGATTGGAACGAACATTTTAGCAATTAAAACTTTTATGAAAATTATCGCGTCTGTTTGGCGGTTCGTTGCATCTGTTTTGAGGTTTGTCGCTTCTGTTTTCCGCTTTGTTGCATCTAAATTTCATTTATTGCATCTGTTTTGCGCTCCATTGCATCTGTTTTCGCATTTGTTGCATCTAAATTTCATTTATTGCATCTGCTTTTGCATTTGTTGCATCTGAAATTTGTTTGTTGCATCTGTTTGCGCTTCGTTGCATCTGAATTTCGTTTATCGCATCCGTTTAGCGGTTCATTGCATCTGTTTACAGCTTTATTGCTTCTGTTTTTCGCTTCATTGCATCTGCTTTCCACTTTATTGCATCTGTTTAACGCTTCGTTGCATCTACTCCCCACGTTATTGCTTCTGTTTGACGCTTCATTGCATCTACTCCCCACGTTATTGCTTCTATTTATCGCTTCATTGCATCTGCTCCCCGCGTTATCGCTTCTGTTTAGCGGTTCAAACATCTACAAAAAATGACACAGTAACACTTATCCGCATCACTGTGTCATCCTGACTATTCTACTCAACAATCAAACAACTTTAACAATTCGTTTCATTTTTCCTCTTCAAAACTAAAGTGTTTTACCGCATCATTTCATTCAAAGAGTATGAAACGCATGCAATGATTTTACTCGACCACGTCATATCCTTGGTCTTCAATCACTTCAGCTAACTGTGGAATTGTGACATTCTCCTCGTCATATTCCACCTTCACTGTTTTCGCCGCTAAATCGACTTGCACATCTTCTACCCCTTTTACATTTCCTAAAGCACCCTTTACTGCTTTTTCACAATGTCCACAACTCATGCCTTCTACTTTTAATGTTACTGCCATTTTTTCCACTCTCCTATATAAAATTTATACTTTTACTCTCTTTAAACGTAAAGAGTTTAATACTACACTGACAGAACTAAATGCCATTGCCGCTCCAGCGATCCAAGGGGCAAGTAATCCGAACGCTGCAATAGGAATACCAATCGTATTGTACCCGAACGCCCAAAATAAATTTTGCTTAATATTTTTAATTGTCTCTGCACTTAAGCGAATCGCTTTTGGAATAAGTAATAATTCTCCACCTAAAATGGTAATGTCTGCAGCTTCAATAGCTACTTCAGTTCCTGTTCCAATCGCAATCCCAATGTCCGCTATTGCAAGTGCCGGCGCATCGTTTACCCCGTCACCTACCATTGCAACATTTTTCCCTTCTGCTTGCAACTGTTTGATTTTCTCCGCTTTTTCTTCTGGTAAAACTTCCGCAATGACACGATCAATGCCGACTTGACGAGCAATTGCATTTGCTGTTCGCTCATTATCTCCTGTTAACATGACAAGTTCTAATCCTTGCTCATGTAAAATTGCCATCGCTTCTTTCGCTGTTTCTTTCACCGTATCAGCTACGGCAACAATACCAGAAAACTCGCCATTTACTGCAATAAGCATTGCTGTTTTTCCATCTATTTCAAATTGTTGCATCTCATCTTCTACATGTGCAACATCAATCCCACGATCATACATTAATTTCCTAGTTCCAACTAATACGTCATCTTCCCCAAATGTCGCTTCAATTCCATGACCTGCAATCGCGGCAAAATGATCTGTCTCTAATAGTTCGACATTTCGCGCTTCTGCGTGAGAGACAATTGCTGTTGCAAGTGGATGTTCCGAACCTTTTTCAGCGCTTGCGACAAGTTGTAATACTCTATCATCGCCAGTGAAATCTGTTAACTCAGGTGTTCCTTTCGTAATCGTACCAGTCTTATCAAATACGATCGTCGTTAATTCATGTGTCCGTTCTAAATGTTCGCCACCTTTAAATAAAATACCGTTTTCGGCACCTTTTCCAGTCCCGACCATAATCGATGTCGGTGTCGCTAATCCTAATGCACATGGACATGCAATAACTAAGACAGCAATCCCTGCCGTTAATGCCGACTCAAATTGCCCTGGAGAAACGAGTGTGATCCAAACGATAAATGTGATCACCGCAATGCCAACGACAATCGGTACGAAATAACCCGAAATAACGTCTGCCATACGTTGAATTGGCGCTTTATCACCTTGTGCATCTTCTACCGCCTTTACAATCGAAGCTAATGCCGTATCTTTTCCGACCTTTGTCGCTTCCATTTCAATCGTTCCATTTATATTCATCGTCGCACCAATCATGTCGGCGCCAACTTGTTTTTCCACCGGGATGGATTCCCCCGTTAACATCGATTCATCGACAGCAGTCGTTCCTTTTAACACAACCCCATCTACAGGCACCTTTTCACCTGGCTTAATTACTAAAACATCTGATACGACAACCTCTTCTAAAGGCACCATCGTCTCGACTCCATCTCGTAGTACACGTGCTTCTTTCGCTTGCAATTGTAATAACTTCGAAATAGCTTCCGTCGTTTTTCCTTTCGCACGAGCTTCTAAATATTTACCAAATAAAATGAGTGTAATTAAAATCGCACTCGTTTCAAAATATAAATGTGGTTCATAAGATGTTCCAATCGTTTTAATCGCTTCATATAAACTGTAAAAATAAGCCGCACTCGTACCTAATGAGACGAGCACATCCATATTCGCATTACCTGTTTTTAAATTTTTATAGGAACTAACATAAAACTGCCATCCGATAATAAATTGAACTGGTGTTGCAAGTGCAAATTGAAACCACGGATTCATAAAAATTTCTGGCAATGTCATACCAAATAAATGATCTAACATCGTAATTAATAATGGAACAGATAAAATGGCCGAAATAATTAAGGTACGCTTTTTCTTTTGTAATTCTTGTTCTTTCTTCGAGCGCTGGTCTTCTTTTGACTGTTTTACTGTCGCACTATACCCAAGATTAGCCACTTTTCCAATTATATCTGCTTCCTCTACCATTCCCGCATAAAATGAAACTGTTGCAGATTCGGTTGCTAAATTCACTGTCGCCGTTTCAACCCCAGGCATTTTGTTTAATACTTTTTCAATTCGACTCGCACAAGCCGCACAAGTCATTCCTGTAATATCAAACTCTTCTTTTTCCACTTCCACACCATAACCGATCTTCTCAATTTTTTCGATAATTTCTTCTGGTGTTACGGTCGCTTGATCATATTGCACTTTCGCCGATTCTGTCGCTAAATTTACTTGTGCTTCCACTGCGTCCATTTTATTCAACACTTTTTCAATTCGACTCGCACAAGCCGCACAAGTCATTCCTGTAATACGAAGTGTTAGTTCTTTTTGTGTCATCTTAATCTCCCTTCCTTTATTTTGAAAATTGTTTTACTACATCGATCAATTCCTGAACGGAAGCCTCTCCATCTCCTGATTCAAGTGCATGAAGGACACAATGATTCGCATGATCTTCTAACAACGAAAATCCGACTTGTTTGAGGGCTGCATTGATGGCGTTAATTTGAATAATGACATCTACACAATAACGGTCTTCCTCAATCATCTTTTGAATTCCCCGTACTTGTCCTTCAATTCGTTTTAATCTCGTAATCAATTTCTTTTTTTCGTCATTTTCTCTCGCTTTTACACGTTTCTTTTCTTCCATACCGTTCCCTCCTTTACATTCATTATACCATACCCCCCTATACTATGTAAACTATAAAACACAAACAATATTTTCTCCTTCAAATGATGATGGAAAAAATTTAACGGGAATATCGTCAATGTAATAAGGTTCCAAGTGTGGCTATTTTTCTTCTATTTTAAAAGTTTGATTTCAGCCATGCAAACAGAGATTAAAAAAAAGTTAGCCGAAAAAATGGTTGAAAGGTCGTTTCGCCTTCTCCCTAATTGTGAGAAACGAATCTAAAAATATTTTTTAAATCGTAATCATTCTTATTTACAAATCGTAATCATTACGATAAAATAATAAACCATAGGAAAAGGAGGATTCTCTCTTGAAAAAAATCATACTACTCTTAATGGCTAGCTTGTTTCTTATCGGCTGCACAAACGAGGCCCCTAAAAAAGAAACAACTTTAACTATTTATACATCTATATATCCTGTACAATATGCGACAGAACAAATCACTGGAGATCTGGCAACGGTGGAATCTTTATACCCACCAGGGGTAGATGCCCATACATATGAACCGACCACGAGGCAATTAACATATATTGCTCGAAGCGACTTATTCATCTATATCGGAGCAGGGATGGAAAGCTTCGCAGAGCGAACAGAAGAAGCTTTACAACTAGAAGATACAAATTTTCTTGAAATCGGGGAAGATGAATCTATTTTTCGGGAAGCAGAGGCAGCACACGAACATGAGCATGGACATGAGCATCATCATGATGACGACCATCACCATGATGTAGATCCACATATTTGGTTTGATCCATTGCGCATGATTGATATGGGAGAACGAATTAAAATACATTTAAGCACATTGTATCCGGAACATGAAGCAATTTTTGAAGAGAATTTTTTACAATATAAAGAAAAATTAGAAACACTCGATGCACAATTTACGAACACCTTAAAAGATAAATCAGAAAAACAAATGATTGTCACACATGCTGCATACGGATATTGGGAAGAACGTTACGGGATCGAACAACTTGCAATTAGTGGCATTTCATCCAGTGAGGAACCCTCTCAGCGTGAACTCGTTGCATTAGTGAAAAGAGCAAATGAACTTGATTTACGTTATATCGTCTTTGAGAAAAATAGTTCCAATCATGTTGCATCAATTATTCAAGAAAACTTAGATGCAAAAGATGTGTACATCCATAACTTAGAAACATTAACAGAAGAAGATGTAAATATGGAGCGAGATTATATGTCCATTATGCAAGAAAACTTACAAGTATTAGATGAAATTACAAAATAGCACATACTAGAAAATGAACTATATAAGGAGGTATTGTTTTGTCAGACACAGTTATCCGTTTGGAAAATATCAGCTATCAATATGAAGCGAAGCCTGTATTAGAAAATGTAAATTTGGAAATTAAACGTGGCGACTTCATGGGACTTGTCGGTCCAAACGGTGGAGGAAAAACAACACTTATTAAAATTATTTTAGGGTTATTGAAACCAGATACTGGTCATGTATATTTACTCGATCAACCGATCGATCATTTTCACGATTGGAACCGGATTGGTTTTGTTTCTCAAAAAGCAAACACGTTTAACAAAGGCTTTCCTGCGACAGTATATGAAGTCGTCGCAATGGGCTTAACCGCAAAAATTGGGTATTTTAAATTTTTCCGTAAAAAAGAAAAGGAAAAAATTTTAGCTGCTATTGATGCAGTTGGTATGGGAGCATACACATATCAAAATATCGGCAACTTATCTGGTGGACAACAACAACGTGTCTTCATTGCCCGCGCACTCGTGAATGAACCAGAATTACTTATATTAGACGAACCGACTGTCGGCGTCGATCACCAAAACGTGGCACGGTTTTATGACTTATTACACAAATTAAATATAGAAAATAATTTAACTTTATTACTCGTCACACATGATACTGGGACAATGACCGAACACGCGACAAATATCGTTTGTTTAAATAAAACATTACACTTTCACGGGAAATCTGCAGAATACTCTGCTCTCTCCCCTGAACAATTATCAGCAATTTATGGACATCCAGTACAAATCGTCGTCCATGACCATGAATAATGGAGGTTCTTATGATACAAGACATACTACAATTTGATTTTTTACGTCATACATTTTTAACAGGGATTATTATCGGCATTATCGCTCCATTGCTCGGGACGTTTCTAGTCGTCCGCCGACTATCTTTACTAGCAGATGCACTTTCCCATGTTACATTAGCTGGAATTGCATTCGGTTTATATATGGAGAAACAATTTTTACTGCCAATCAATGCCGTCTATAGTGGAATGGGCTTTTCCATTATCGGTGCCATTTTAATTGAAAAATTACGCTCCGTTTATACGGCATACCAAGAAATAGGTATACCAATCATATTAAGTGGTGGAGTTGGGTTGAGTGTTATTTTCATTTCATTAGCAAATGGATTTAATACAGATTTATTTAACTTTTTATTTGGATCTGTTTCTGCAGTTAGCCCGCTTGACTTTTACACGATTGTCGGTATAGCCATTTTTGTGATTGTTTTAATTATTTTATTTTACAAAGAACTTGTCACATTATCTTTTGATGAAGAACATGCGACCGTTTCAGGTATTCACGCAAAAAGAATTCATTTTTTATTCATTATTTTAACAGCGCTCGTCATTGCGGCCTCGATTCGGATTGTTGGTGTATTACTCGTTTCAGCATTAATGACACTTCCAGTTGCGAGTGCGATGCGTTTTGCTGTAAGCTTTAAACAGTTAATCTTTTATTCGATTATTTTTGCTGAAATTGCCGTCATTACAGGGCTTATTTCAGGTTATTATTTAAATATCCCACCAGGTGGGACAATTGTTGTCGTTTCTATTCTAATATTGCTTATCAGTTTAAGTACGAATACACTTCGTAAAAGGAGTCGAACAGTATGAATGTGAAAGAAGCTATTCAAACTTTACAAAAACATGGATTTAAAATGACGAATCGTCGAGAACATATTTTACATTTTTTTGCAAAAGAGGATAAATACTTCACCGCAAAGGAATTATATACGTATATGGAAGCAACATTTCCTGGGATAAGTTTTGATACTGTCTATCGTAATTTACATTTATACGATGATTTAGGCGTGTTAGAATCGACAGAATTAAAAGGGGAAAAACATTTCCGCATGAATTGTGGAACGACGCACCATCACCACTTCATTTGTAATGATTGTGGTAAGGCGAAGAAAATTCATTTATGCCCAATGGATGAGGTAGAGCGTATTTTAGGAGCATATAAAATTGATGGTCATAAGTTTGAAGTATACGGCTTATGCCCGACATGCCAGAGTGCTTAAAATGCGACTATATATTGCAGTTGGAATAGGAGGAATGATAGGAGCGAGCCTCCGCTTCCTCCTTTCTTCTTTTATCCTATTTGAATCATTCGGGTCTTTGCCTCTTGCCACATTTTTTGTTAACATTACTGGTGCATTCATTTTAACGTTTATGACATTTTCACCAACGATAAAGAATGCTTTTTCTAAAACGACTTTTACCGCTCTTTCGACTGGACTTATCGGTTCATATACGACTTTTTCTACAATCATTGTAGAGGCAATTGAATTATCGTTTACACAAATGAGTCTTGCTATCCTTTATATGATTGGAACGGTCTTGTTCGGACTACTCGCAAGTCTACTCGGCATCGTTGCCGCTACAAAAATGACGAAAGAAAGAGGCGAGTCATAATGTTACTTCCAATATTATATGTTAGTATAGGAGGATTTTTCGGTAGTATCGCACGATTTTTTCTTGCAAACATATCGAATGCATCCCCCATCGGAACATGGATTGCCAATATTACTGGTGCGGTCTTGCTCGGATTTTTATTACAGGTGGAGCTATCAAATGCATTGTTTTACATACTAACCATTGGCTTTTGTGGTGCATACACAACATTTTCCACATTCGGTAAGGAAACGATGGAATTTATGTTGAATGATCAATATGGACTGGCTTTTATGTATGTCATGAGCTCTTTCATCGTTTCATTCGGAATCGTTTATTTCATTTATATCGCTTAGAAAGGAAGATAACACGATGCAAAAATTATTTTTTGAAGATGCTTGGGAAAGAACGATTAGTAAACAGGACCATGATACCATTTGTGATATTTTTTCTAATTTACAAATTGATGCAGGAATTTCGTTTACGTTTTTATGGGAAGCGGTCAATCATCGTGGCGATCTCCTCGTTACGACGCTCATTCATAACAATGAAAATGCGTCCATGGAATTAAAAAATATTCATATGAAATATGTAAAAGATACTGTTACATACGCAGACTATTTTACGGTGCCAGTTATCATTCCAGCACACCACTCCATGCCATGGACATTCATTTTTTCCAAACAAATAGAAGGAGAATGTGCGGATACGACATATCTCATTAAAAAATAGAGGTTGGGAGGAATACCCAACCTCTATTTTATACTAATAATGGTTGTAATTGCTTTCCTTTCAATGCCGCATCCATCGTTTCCTTAATAAGATGAAAATGGGCAACTAAAGAATTTGGCTTTCCTTCGATATCATCCTGCCCGAATGGGACAAAATAAACATTTTTTGCATTTAATAATGTACCAATGTTTTTACCGTTTGCACTCAATCCATCATTGGTGGCAATCGCTAAAACGATCGGTTTAATATTTCTTAACTGTGCTTTACATGCCATCGTCACCGTCGTATCTGTAATAGCATTTGCTAATTTTGCCAACGTATTCCCTGTACAAGGTGCCACAATAATCGTATCAAAATTCATTTTCGGACCAACTAATTCTGCCTCTACAATCGTTTCAATAATGTCATTGCCAGTAATCTCTTTAATTCGCTTTCGCCAATCTTTCGCCTTCCCGAATCTCGTATCAAAACTGCTCGAGGCTTCTGACATAATCGGAAAAAGTTCGATATGATCATTTTCCGCTAATTTTTCTAATTCATTTAATACGACTTCAAAATTACAAAATGACCCTGTCAGTGCAAACCCTACTCTTAACTTTCCCATTTTACCCCTCCAGCTTTTTCATTGCTTTTTCAATCGTTTCTTTCATATATTTCGCAGCACTTTTCGGTGCAACTTTTCCAGGTAAACCTAACGCTTGTAGCGGTGTAACTTGTAACGCTTTTGCCGCTTCTAAATCGATACCACCAGGATGTGAGGCCACATCGATAAGCAATGCATCTTTTCTTATATTGACCAACTGAGACATTCCAACAATTTGCACTGGAATCGTATTGACGATCACATCCATCTCTTGAAAAATGGTCGCCATCTCGCTTAGATGAACTGGTCGATAACCAGCCTGTGTGATCCAAGCAAAATGAGCAGATTTTCTCGCCCCGACAGCCACGTTTGCCCCCATTTGCTGAAATAAGTGGGCAAGCACCTTTCCAATCCGGCCAAATCCGAGCACAATGACATTTGCTCCATGAATCGTCGTCGGCAATTTTTCCATGACGAGTTGAATCGTCCCTTCCGCTGTCGGTATTGCATTTTTCACTTGAAGTGCTTCATCATGGAAATAATCAACTATTTGAACATTTGCTTTAGATGCTTTTTCCATCCACTTTTTTTCAATATGCCCACCAAATAAAATTTGATCATTCTTCATTTCATTGATGATACGATCTATCGGTATTTTTTCATTACATAATGGCGCATTTAAATGGCCTACTTTATTCGCAAACGGTAATGGTCCAATTAAAATTGGTGCATCTTCCATCGCCGCTTGTAAATTTTCTGCACGCTTACAATCACGAATTTCCTCATCAAACCCGAAAGTCGTCACATCATAACTGTCTTGCTTAAACATTTCCGCTAAATACACACTTCTTCTATCTCCACCAAGAAACGTTATTGTTCGCTTTGTCAGACTCATCCCTCCAAGCTCTAAACTTCCATCGCTATAACGTATGAAACAATTTTCAGTTCGTGTATGTCAATTGCTGAAAATTATTAGGAGTGCTTTAGGGGTGGGGGATTAGTACTGGGTGGCGCTTTTGTAGGAATCATGCTACGGGGCTGGGATAGTTTCATCATTGTAAGGGAAGTTCGATTGTGCGCAGTTGGGGCTAGAATGGGTATTTTCGTTTTTTGAGGTCGTGTGATGGGAGGTCTGAAAAATTCTTTTGAGTTTTGTTGGTGATGATGGTGTTGCGTGGGCCCAGCGTCCTTGAGATTCCATTTTTCGCGATTTCGAAGACGGTAGAACCGCCCACCGTCCCTGAGATTCCATTTTTTTCATTTTCAAGGACGGTAGAACTGTCCACCGTCCCTGAGATTCCATTTTTCTCATTTTCAAGGACGATAGAACGGCCCAGCGTCCCTGAGATTCCATTTTTTCCATTTTCGAGGACGGTAGAATAGCCCAGCGTCCTTGAGATTCCATTTTTCACGATTTCAAGGACGATAGAACCGCCCACCGTCCTTGAGATTGCATTTTTCTCATTTTCAAGGACGATAGAACTTCCCAGCGTCCCTGAGTTTTGGATTTTCGCGATTTCAAGGACGGTAGAACGGTCCAGCGTCCCTGAGATTCCATTTTTCCCATTTTCAAGGACGGTAGAACGGCCCACCGTCCTTAAGATTGCATTTTTCTCATTTTCAAGGACGATAGAACTTCCCAGCGTCCCTGAGATTCCATTTTTCACGATTTCAAGGACGGTAGAACGCTCCCCAAACACAAACCGCCATACAAAATAAAACGACTATACTCATCGCAATGATAAATATAGTCGTTCATCCTTTTATGCAAATTTCCCTTCAAACACGAAAGATTCAATAGGTTTTCGATCTGATGGGACTTCACGTTGCTGATTACGCTCTGACAATAATGTAGTTGGGTCATGATAACCGACTGCAACAACCGCATTAATATCATATTCGGCTGGGATTTCTAGTAATTCTCGTGCCTTTTCTTTGTCAAATCCACCCATACCATGTGTAATTAATCCTTGTCGATGTGCTTCTAAGCTAAGGTAGCCCCAAGCTGTTCCAGCATCAAATGCATGCCATGGATTTGGATCTCCTTCCTCATTGCGAGTTTTTTTGGAAATAGCTAACACGAGTACTGGTGCTCGCTTACACCATTCAACATTATTTTCATTAATGAAAGATAAAAATGTCGCGCGATCCTCTTCGCTACGAGCAACGATATAATTCCACGGTTGCCAATTTGCTGCAGATGGTGCCCATCTCGCCGCTTCAAAAATTGCATTTAGTTTTTCTTCTTCTACTTCTTTTGTTGAAAACGCACGTGGCGACCAACGATGAATATATGCTTCGTCAATTGGATATGCTGCTTTTCGTTTCGTTTGAACTGTCATCTTTCATGCTCCTTTTCTCTGCCATACAATTTTAAGCATAATAAACATTTTCCATCCATTCAAAACATATGCTCAACTTATGGAGATAGATCATCAAGTAATCCATATTTTCGCTTAAAACGAGTTAAAATTCGAATCCAACTAGTACTAAAAACCGCAATAAAAAACACATTCGATAACCCATGTGCTAAATCAAAGTATATACTCGCGACATAGATACTTATAAAAAATTCCCATGTGAAATTTTCAATGGAACTAACAATTATCCAAAAATTCATAAACCACCCGAATACGTATCCCCAAACAAACCCAAATATTAACTTACCCCACATCTGTTTCATCCACCAGCGATTCCGAAATAAACCAGCGGTCATGCCGAGCATTCCCCATGCATACATTTGCCATGGCGTCCATGGACCTTGCCCTAAAAATATATTCGAAACAATAGCAGCAACTGCGCCAACGATAAAACCTGATTCAGCTCCAAATACAAGCCCTGCAATCATTATGACAAACGAAGTCGGCTGCACACTAGGTAATGGCGCAAACGGCACACGACTCACGGCCGCAATCGCAGCTAATATTGCTAATATCACTACTTCTCGGCTAGAAATACGCTTCACTTCAAAACGAATAAAAAATGGAATCATTGTAATTGCAATGATGGAAAAACTTAATAATAAATACGATTCATAATGGAAGAATAAAACGGAACTTACGAGCAAAATAAACATTACAATAGAAGATAAAGCAATATACCATCTACTTTTTACCGCCATCGTTTTAACGCCTCCTCTAACGTTAAAATTTCTGGTCCGTTAACAGATGTTGTGGCACGATTAATGGAAGTCGTATAAAAATAATTGCTTTTAAACAATTGTTCAGGTGTTCCCTCTACTGCAATTTGTCCATCAAATAAAATAGCACAATAATCAACGTATTGTACCGCAAATTCAATATCATGAGTAACCATAAAAATAGTTAAACCATCTTTTTGTAATGGTAACAGTAGTTTCGCTAATGCCTCTTTCGAAATTGGGTCCAGTCCTTTTGTAGGTTCATCTATAAACAACACTTCAGGTTCACTTAACAATAAGCAAGCTAATGTTGCTCGTTGTAATTCTCCACCTGATAAATCATTTGGATGGCGGTCAAACAAATGATCTACATTTAACTTTTTAGCAATCTTTGCCATTCTTTCTTTCCCATCTTCTATTTGGTGCTGATGTATAATACGTTCCATCTCTTTTCCAATCGTTTCTTCTATATAAAAAGCTAATGGATGTTGTGGCAAATATGCAAATGTATGAGCTAATTCATCCAAACTATATTTCTTCAATTTCTTTTCACGTAAAATAACATTTCCACGTTGTTGTTTTAAAATACCCATTGCAATTTGCAATAAAGTAGATTTTCCTGTTCCATTTCCACCAACTAAAGCAAAGAACTCTCCTTTTTGAATTTGGAGGTTACAATTTTTCAAAACAAGTGGCAATGTTTTTTCATACTGAAAATATATATTTTCTATCTTTAGTATCGTCTCAGCTTTTCTCTCAAATGGTAAAATCTCTTGAAAATGATTCGTCATTTTAGAAGCACGATTGTGTAACCATGTTCTCGTTTCTTTCACATTTAGTGGAACTTTTTGGGAGTCCTTTTCCTCTATCGCTAAAAACAATCTGGAAACAGATGGAAGATAAGGTAAAAATGATCGGTCATTATTCTCGTATATTTGCTTAATGACATCACGACTTTTCCCTTCGTATGCAATATTTCCTTCCTCTAACATGATGACTTTATCTGCCATAGAAAATAAATCTTCTAGTCGATGTTCAACAATAATGATGGTCATACCCATTTCATTATTTAATCGTTCTAAAATTTGTAATAGTTCTTTCGCTGCAATAGGGTCTAATTGAGATGTCGGTTCATCTAACAACAATACTTTTGGACGTAATAATAAAATGGATAGTAAATTAATTAACTGTTTTTGTCCGCCAGATAATGTCGAGGTTTGCTTATATAGTAAATCTTCTACACCAAAGAAGTGTACTAATTCCGAAAGACGTTTTTTCATTTCAATATAAGGTATATTCATATTTTCCATGCCAAAAACAATTTCTTGCAATACCTCATCCATGACAATTTGATTATCTGGGTCCTGAAAAACGAACCCAAATTCCGTCGTTAATAATCGTGCATCCCATTCATCCAATGATTTTCCATTATAATAAATTGTTCCTGTTTGTTTACCATATGGTGCTAATTCATGTTTTAATAAACGGAGTAAAGTTGTTTTTCCACTTCCACTAGCACCACATAATACGACAAAACTCCCTCGTTCTATTGAAAAGGATATTGGTTGAAGTACATTCTTTTCCATATCTGGATACCGAAATGTTACATTGTCTACTTTTAAAATTTCCATCGTAACCACTCCATCCCTTCTACGATCAATGGTAATGAGATTGCTAACATCATACAACACAAGACAATCCAATCGCCCGGATAAAATTGCAATGTCCCTAATGTTGGATAAATAACGATTTTTCCATATCCAAAACTAGCCCCTAACATACCAATAATTAATATAACGATTAATATACTAAATATTATCCAATCTGATTTTGTCATTTTATATAATGTATAGGACGATTTATTTCCTGATTGATATCCTCTAGCTAGCATCGAATCTGCTGTTTGAATCGCTTCTTCTAAAGACCATGTTAATAAAGTTTGAAGCATATTCATTCCATTGCTTGCACGATCTTTTAAACTACCACGAAACATTGTCATACCACGCACACGATAAACTGCATTAATTTCGTCATATCTCTTCTTTAAAAGAGGCACAAATCGAATAGAAAGCATCATTAAAAATGCCGTTCTAGGTACAATATTTGAAAACAAGTACAAAAATTTATTCCCATTTAAAATCAAATTAAAAGATACAAATAAAATAATTACCGTAATAAGAGTTAAAGCCATCGTTATACCAAACATCAATGCTTCTAACGTGATTTGTCGATTACCAACATAAAATAAAATATGTGTGCCTCGTGATACTAAAAGCGGATTTAGTAATGCAAAAATAGTTCCCATTATACATAATGGAATCATCCACTTTCTCAATGCTTTTCCATTATCATGTGTAATATTTACAACGATGAACAAACACATTGCGATCATCATAAAAACAGGATGATTGTATAGCATAATAAATATTCCGGAAACAATATAATAAAAAAATAAAATAAATGGATGAAGACGAGAAAAGCCATTGTTCATGACATTCACCCCATATTCTATAAATACGATGAAAACCGATCTACTAACAGATCGGTTTTCACGTACATTATTTATCTACGATACGGCTGTAAGTTCGCATTTAAGTCTTTCCCTAAATCTAATGTATATAAAAATTCAATATTATCTCCTGGTTGAATTTTTACAGCCCCTACACCACGATCAGGAAATACGCCATTTATCCGATACATCCAACCACTACCTTGACCACGGTCAAATTCATATACATTTGCCAAGCCTCTCACATATGCACTACTTCCGCCACCTGTTACATCGCGATGAATTCCTTTTTCTTTTGTAATGCGATTTAAAGCATCTAAAACTGTCTCTCCATCATTCATGGTGACTTGTGTAGCTCCAAGTGGAACTTCACTGGAAGATATTTTAATAGATAAAGTAACAGTCTTTTTCTCTTCTTTAGGTTTAGAAGGAGTAGGCTTTGGCTTCGTTTGTTCTGTTTTTTTAGTATCCGATTGATTGGAGCTTGTTTCCTTTTTCGGTGCCGGCTTAGGCGATGATTCTTTTTTAGTCACACTATTAGACGAACTAGATGAATCACTATTCGTCGAACTAGATGTGATCGACTGGTGATTTGATTTCTTTGTCTCATTTGAAGCCTTTGGTTGTTTTTCCTTCGTTTCTTCTTTTTCTAGTTGTGTAGTCTGTTTCTCTTCTTCATGACTGTTTTGCTTATCTTCTTCGTCTTCTTTCTCTTCCGCTTCATCAATCTTCTCTACATTTTTATCTGTTTTATCTGTTTTGTCCGTGTTCTCAGTTTTGTCTGTTTTCTCCGCTTTATCTTTGTTCTCAGTTTTGTCTGTTTTCTCCGTTTTGTCCGTTGTATCTTTCTTGCTATCTTTCTCTTCAGTCTTCTTTTCTGTCTCATTACCCAAATCATTTTCTACTACTTCTGTGGATTCATTATTATTTTCTAGGCCTGTAGGCTTTTGTAACGAAGCACCACAGGCTGAAAGAATAAATAATGCCGTCATAAGTAAGACAATAGGAACTAATTTTTTTAATCGTTGCAACTCTATCATCCTTCCTTATTTTTTTAATGCATTTTTTCTTCTCAGAAGAATAAAGCTAAATCCAATCATCATAAACAATAAACCGATGAGCATATAATTGTACATATTTGTAGCTGTATTTGGTAATTGCTCATCATTATCATCCATATCTTTTATATTTTCCTCACTATGATGTATACCTTGATTTGATTGTCCGATTACTTGGTCATCCGCCTCTTCTGAGTCTTGCTCTGAACCTTGTCCTGAATCTTGTTCTGAGTCTTGCTCTGAACCTTGTTCTGGGTCTTGTTCTGAATCTTGTTCTGAGTCTTGCCCCGAACCTTGTCCTGAGTCTTGCTCTGAATCTTGTTCTGAACCTTGTTCTGAGTCTTTTCCTGAATCTTGTCCTGAACCTTGTTCTGAGTCTTTTCCTGAATCTTGTCCTGAACCTTGTTCTGAGTCTTGCCCTGAACCTTGTTCTGAGTCTTGCCCTGAACCTTGTTCTGAATCTTGTTCTGGGTCTTCTTCTGAATTAGATGTTTCATCATCAGTTGATGGATTTTCATCTACTTCATCTTCTAAGTCAACTGTACCATCCAGATTCTCATCATCTGTTACTCCGAAATCATAAATAGATTTTCCTTCTTCCACAAACAATTTATACGCTGTTAAAGCTAAGAAAGCTTGTTCTGTTGCCATATCATTAGCTTCACTGTCTCCAAATAAATGAGTAAATCCACCATTATCTAATTGATAATTTAATAAATGGTCTACAACATTTACTGATCTATTAAATTGTTCATCTTTTGGATCCATCCCATTCGCAGTTAATGCAATAATAACTTGCGATGCGGCTTCACTCGTAACACCACCTACATCTTCTCCGCCATCAAAACCACCATCCGCATTTTGAACGGAACTTAAAAACGCGAAACCATCTTTTATTGCTTTTTCTACTTGATCCTCGTTTTTATATGGTGCAAGTGCTGTTAATACCATAGCTGTGATGTCTATATTCGGAACATCGTATTGTTCATTTAAATTCCATGCTCCATCTTTTCTTTGATTTTCTAGTAATTCTTCAATAATTGCTTCTCTTGTCCATTTTGCGTCTTCAGGAATATCAAACTGTCCTGCATCTAATGCAATTAAAGCAAACGCTAAACCGTTATTTCCCTGATATGTCATCGTATCAACAACAGTACCATCATATAATGTACGATCCGGACTATTATAAATTAACTCAATTAAATTAACACCGTCCACATTTCTTGGATCCACTTCTAATGCTAAAGCTGCTAGTGTTAAACGCTCGACATCAGTGATCGTTAAACGGCCATTTTTTAATGCGCCTACAATTTGTTCATTTACATTTTTCACGAACACATCTTTATATGACTTTGGTAATTTCTCACCTGATTGATATAAGCTAATAGCTAACCAATCACTGTCTACACCTGTCTTTAATACATAATCTTTTAAAGCAGTTAATGCATTCTCTGCTGATTCCTCAATTTTAGGCTTTTCATACGTAACGATAATTTCCTTTTTTGCCTTATTATTAGATGAATCCTCTGCTTCAACTGAAATCGTATTTTCTCCTTCTTTCAGTTTTACAGCATAAGAAGTAGATTTTGTTGGTTTAACCGTTTTTCCATTTAATTTTACGTCAGCATCTACTTGTCCATCCACATCATCTTCTGCTTTTACGCTAAATTCAATTTTTTCATTTAACACTTTTTGTCCATCATTTATACCTGTAATTGTAATGGAAGGTGGTGTTGTATCTTTTTCTGGAACTACATCTGTATCAATCACTTCAACTATCGTATATGGACGAACGATATTATTTTCCCCGGCATCATTTAATCGCTCAGCTGAAACATGGTACGTGCCTGTTTCGGAAAATGTAATATTTACCTTACCATCTTTATCTATTAGAACTTTTTCTCCATCGACTTCATATGGTTTTCCATCTATTAATATATGGGCACCCTCGACAGATTTTTCTCCTTTTAGAGTAAGTGATAACGATTCATCTACTTTTGTTTTATATGATTCCTTATCGAACCATGTATAAGTTGAATCTATATAATTTTCAACAAAATATAAAACGATAGAATCTCCATCTTTAACCTTAAAATCCGCTACTCCTACTGGTGCAAACTCATTATTTACGTAGTACATCCAACCACTTAAAGGACCTGCAGAAAATTCTGCTGCATCTCCTATCTTTTGAATATAGTTTCCACCATTATTTAAACCAAATTGTTGATCATCTTTCGGATCAAAACCATCCACTGTTTCTAATGCACGAATAATTGCATGAATTGCTCTTGCTTCGTCATGAACCAGTGATTTACCATTATTGTTGTTGTTAATATATTCCATTAAGTCATATGGAGATACTTCCACCTCTGTTGTCGGCACTAACGTTTGTCCATGTGATTCCACTCGAACATTTACCTTAACAGGGGGAGCTCGATCTTTTAAGTTTTCCATAGCTTTTTCTAATGCCTTTTGCGCTTCATCTATCTCTTCTTGCGTTGCATCTGTCTTATTTAAAATAGCTATAGCAACTTCTAAAGCTTCCTCAAATTTCTTCTTACTATCTGTTGTTTTATCATCTAATGTTTCGTTCTCTGCCTTCTCAATACTTGCTTCTAATTTTGATGTATCAACTTTCGGTTCATCGTTAATGGCAAAAACACCATAAGTTGAAAAATCTGTTGGATGAATAGTAATAGTACGTTTATCTTGATCTATTTGACCATTTTGTTTCACCCATTGATTTTTTTCTTCGTCATAATAAAATATATCTACATCTTGTTTTGTAAGATCCACATTTTCATTCACTGACATTGTTAATTCAAATGGATCTTCACTTGTTGCTTGATGATTTAACGTAAAGGATAGTACATTCCCTGCAACAGACAAATTATTATCCACTAAGTCCGTTTCTTTTGTAACATCTTTTACCTGAATGGTTGTATTTTCTGGTAAGTTACTTGGCATAGTAACCGTATTTTGTGTATCAGCAATCTCAAATATTTCCTTTGAATGTGCCGTTACTTCTTTATTAAATGGTAAAATTGTTTCTTTTGGTTCTTCTGAATTCCCTGGTAACTCAGGAATATCAAGTTCATTTTTCATTGAAATAAAAGGTGATTGTCCGTGTTCCACCGTAGCTAAAGCGAGTAAAGCCTGTTCTGTCGCCATGCCAATAGCACCTGCTGATTGCTTCTGCCACCAAAATGAACCATCATCTTGTTGATAATCTAATAAATCTTCTAATAAACTACCATTTTCTTTCGTCCATTTATCACTATATAAATCTTCTCCAACTGCAGCAAGACCCATTATAACGGAAGATGTAGTATTAGCATTCGGTCCAAACATTCCCGGATATTCATCATTTTCTACAAATTCCTCGTGTATATAATCAACTGCTCTTCCAACAGCTTCCTTAACGTCCGCACGCTCCATATGTGGTGCTAACGCTAATAGTGTCCATCCTGTTGCATCTGTATCACCGAAAAGGCCGTTATTACTTTGCTCATTTAATATCGATTTAATATGTTTATCTTGATCATAATCTGCATCCACTAAATCTAATGCGATAAAAGCCCAAGCTTCTCCCCATATTGTAGAGAACATTCCTCTATCATTTTGCAATTCTAATAAATCTTCTACTAAATTTTGCTCGCCAAATTCATATGGGTTTAATCCAAGAATTAATGAACCTATAACAGCGCCTGCGTTTTCATTAGGATCTTTGGATGCTTCTGTTTTCCCTTCAGACCAATATGTAAAATCTAACCATGGATTACTATCTTCTTTCCACGGAAAATCCTTTTCTAAATTTTTTAGTCCAGAACTCCATAATGCGGAAAATACCCAAAAATCACTATGAGATCCTTTGTATGATTCAGTGTATTCAGGTTGATTATTTTTATAGTATTGAACCGTTTTATTAGTAGATGCATCTACTAACGTTTTAAGTTCTTCCTTAGATAACGTTTTTTCCTCAGATTCTTCGTCAGATTCTTTATCGGATTCTTCATCAGATTCTTCGTTAGATTCCTCATCAGATTCTTTTGTTGTTTCTTTCGTTACTTCTTCCGAATCTTCTGACTTATCATTTTTGTTATCTTGCTCTCCCTCTTCTTCACTTAACTCTTTCGAATTCGGTTGAGCTTTTGTACTATCTTTTTCATTATTTTCCTTTTTTACTTCCTTTTTATTCTCAGTTTCCTTATTTACTTCTTTTTCTTTATTATCATTTTCGGTACTACCTGTTTCATCCGGTTCTTCTACAGTATCTTCGTCTACCCCTTCAGTTTCTTCCTTCATTGTTTCCATATGTTTTTCTTCATCAACCAACTCATTAGCAAAAATATTTGTTGGTAACCAGGAAACAAACATTACTAATATCAATAAAATTGATATCAACTTATGAATTTGTTTCTTGCCATTCCTCATTAAAATTCCCCCTTCGTATTTAAATAGATTTGACTTATTTCCCCACACAAAATAACCTTGAACATTCCGGTTCTGTTCAAGGTTATCGTATGAATATTTATCATAAATACACGTATGTATGCATACATAGGTATAATATATGAATGAATATTTCCCCTTAGTCCCGGAAGGTTCGAAATAATACTCATCTTGACAAGTCTCCTGACTTAGGATCATTGCAATCGCCTTTTCCTTCCCGGATATTTATCCAGTGGATTCAAAAGCTTGCTTCCCATTACAGTGGCCGGACCGTTCAGGATTTTCACCTGATTCCTTATTAAGTTGCATATGCAACATCAAAATGAAATATACAGTTATTTATGTAGGTATAATGTACACCCATCTTATATCATAGTACAACTTTTCTGAATTTAAAAGCATCTTTATAACTATGTCAGGAAGTAAATGTAAAAAGCAATAAAAAAAGTGTGAAAAAGGAGTTTCCTTCTTCACACTCGTTTCCTATATTATCTTAAAAATGCAGTTGGATTTGTAATGTTGCCATTATTATGTACTTCGAAATGTAAGTGAATACCTGTCGAATCACCTGTCGCACCCATGACCCCAATTTGTTCTCCACGCTTTACTTTTTGGCCAGATTTCACAGTAATTTTTGACATATGTGCATACAATGTTTTTAAACCATTACCATGATTTACAATTACCATGTTTCCATAACCACCGGAATTCATCCCAGCCGATTCTACCGTACCAGCTTCAGCCGCATAAATTGGAGGGGATGTGCTTCGATCCGTTCGAGCAATGTCAATCCCTTTATGCATTGCTCCCCAACGCTCTCCAACATGACTAGAAATATATCCGCCATCTGTCGGCCAACCTAATGATGAGTTACTATTTGCAGTATCAACCGAAAAAGATGTTCCGATATCTTCTGCTTCCTTTTCTGCCTCTAATAATGCTAATTCTTTATCTTCTAATTTTAATTTTTTCGTTTTAGCTTTAAATTTCGCTTCTTTTTTCTTTATTTTTTCTTTCTTTTCCTCTGTTAACTCTTTTTGCATTTCTGTATTTTGCTTAATTTGTATTAACTCTTGCTCTAAATCTTCAAGTTGGGCAAGCTTTTTCTCAACTTTTGCCTTATCTTCTTCTAAGTCTTCAATTAAACTTGCATCTGACTCAGCAATCGTATTAACTGCACTTGCTCGACTAATAAAATCATTAAAATCTTCTGCACCAAATAAAATTTCGATATATTGAATGTCGCCACCACTAGATTGAATCGATTTTGCACGTTCTTTTAAAATGTCAAAACGTTTTTCGATTTCCTCTTCTAATTTTTCAATTTCCTTTTCTACTTGCTTTATCTCTTTTTTTGTTTCTTTCATTGCCTTTTCATTTTGTTTCAATGTTTCTTTATATTCTTTTATCTCTATATTAAGTTCCTTTATTTCTTTCACTATTTTTTCGATTTCTTTATTCGCTTTCTTTAAGTCTTTCTTTATATTCTCTCTATCTTTTTGAATATCTTCTATCTTTTCAGCTGCAATATCATTTGTTGGATATAAAACAGTTCCTGCAAATAAAATTGCTACTGCTAAAAATAACTGTACATATTTCAATACATCTTACTCCCTTCCTCTTTTTGTCCCCAAAGCATATTATAACAATCTAACATTTCATGCGAATGTGATTCTCATTACAGTTTATTATCAAATTTCAAACAAAAAATAAGCACATATTACTATTTCAGTAACTTATGCTTATGTGACTATACAATTATTTCAAATTATGTAATAACTGTTACATTGCATCATTTACAAATAGGTTTGTACAAATAATATTTATTTCCAGCTTGTCCCAGTATCAACCTACTACTAACAAGAAAATGAATATATAAAACACGTTCATATCAAAGATTTACATATATACAAACAAAATAAAACTAGCATGAAATAGAGTGGTCCTCCACCTATTTCATACTAGCTTTTCGTTATGAAACTTAATTATTTAACTCTTCTTACGTGACCGTTGAAAGCCTTACTCCAGTAAGGATTATTCATGCTTACGATTTCTACTCCTCTATCAGACTGAGATCCGATGAACTGTCCTCCACCTAAGTAAATTCCAACATGTCCATCTGTTTTGTACGTATCAAAGAATACTAAATCTCCAGGTTTTGCGCTGCTGTAATCTACTTTGGAACCAACACTTCTCATACCTGATGTACTTCTAGGTAAAGAAATTCCTTCTTGCTCATACGCCCAAGATACGAAACCAGAACAGTCAAATTGTCCAGCTGCTGGATTTTTCGCTCCAAATACATAAGATGAACGACCGATATACTGTTTACCAGCTGAGATTGCTGATCCACCTGTTCCAGTATATGCTGGTGCACTTTCTTTCTTTTCCTTTTTAGGAGTAGATGATGAAGTGCTTGTAGCTGATGAACTGCCTGTAGATGATGAAGTACTTGTAGCTACTTCACTGTTATTATTAGATCCATTAGAATTCGATGTGCTTGCTGTAGAAGCATTGGATGCATTGGATGCATTGGATTCATTGGATTCATTTGTTGACGATTCAACTACTTCTTCCGCCGGTGCAGCTAATTCCGCTAAAACACGTGCCTCTAATTCCTTTAATTCTGAACTTTGAGATGCTAATTTAGATTTTTCTGTTTCATACTTATCTTTTTCTGATTTTAATTGTGCGACTTTTTTATTCTCTTCTTCTTTTTGATTTTCCATCGTAGAAGCGATTCCTTCAAGTTCTACTTTTAAGTCGTTTTGTTCTTCAATTTTTTCTTCTACTGTTTCTTTATCTTTCTCGTTCTCTTCAATTAACTCAATGTCTGAATTTGTAATTGTCGTTACTGCGTCCACACGACTTAAAAATTCAAGTGGATCCTTTGAACCTAATAACACTTCCATATACTGAATGTTTCCACCGTTCGCTTGATAAGAAGCTAAACGTTCTTTTAAAATATCGTTACGTTCTTCAATTCTATCGTTAATCGTATCTACTTCATTATTTAATGTATTAATTGCTTCTTTTACTTTTTTCTGTTCTTTTTCGTTAGCTTTCATAGCCGTTTCAATTCTAGCAATTTCTTCATTAATACCCTTCATTTTGTTTAATGTTTCTGCTAGTTTTTTCTCTGTTTTAGAAAGTTTTGAATCAACTTTATCTTGTTTTTTATTAATCTCATCTAAAGAAGGTTCAGCACCAACTGCATCACTTCCTATAAATACTCCACCTAATGATACAACTGCTACCGTACTTAAAGTTAATAAAGTTTTCTTCAACTTAAAATCCCCGCTTCCCTAAAAATTAATATTATATGTAAATTCTCTCTTTATTTTCTCACTCAACTGTTTACAAGTATAACATTTTAAAATGACAACAATATTGAAGTAATATTACAATTATATTTCAAATATGCTCTTATAATGGTAACTTTTGAAAAAAGATAAACCATTTATAAAATTAATGTCTATTCACAAATAATTAG
>NZ_JBBKBG010000017.1:0-50956 GCF_037892545.1 Pseudogracilibacillus sp. ICA-222130 | reverse complement strand
AGAGCCTTTTAAAAGGCTCTTTTTAACAGAATATTTTATTTCAATTTAATTCAAAATCAACGTAATCTTTCTCTTCTTCTTCTGTAAACAATCTTATAGCTTTTCCAATATTTCCTCCGTCCTTTTCCCATATAACGTTATGTTCGCTAACAGCTTGTGAAAAATCATTATTTTTCCACCTATTTAACGTTTCTTGATAAAAGAACTTATCATCTTGGTTTATGTCTATATTTTCTTCATTCAGCGCATCAATTAACCAATCTATTCTTTCTTCTGTAATCTCGTAAAAAATCCATTTTTCCTCACCTTCAGTTTCAACTTTCTGATGAGACATTCCGTGAACGTATTTCCGGATTTGTTGTTCGTCTAATCCGTCTTTCTTAATGTTATCTCCAAATGGATTTTCATAGCTATCGACTTGCTTTACTTTTTCTTCTTCATTTTCCTGCTCATTTACGTGGTGTTCAACTTTTTCATTCTCTGCGTTTTTAGAGTGTTTTAAATCCATAAATAAAAAATAAACAAAGATTAATACCCCTGCAAATGCTACAATAACAAAAAGGCCGAGTATTGATTTAACAGTTAATTTTAATATTTTCAACTTAACTCCTCCAAAAAGTATTAATATCTCTATTATACCATTATAATCATTACCACCATTTAAATTACCTACAAAGTGCTTAGAATATCTGGTTAATGGTGGCTTTTTAACACCGAAGTTATATCTATTATATACCATGTTAACTCTCATAGACTTATTCGGTCTTTTTAATGATTAAGTGTGGTCAATACTTCGCGTATGTCCAAACTCATTTCATTCAACTTTCTTGTTACATCTTATTTCGTTTTTACTCACATTCTATCGACCTCACTCCCGTTTTAAGGCATAAAAAATACGCCCAACTTGTGAGCGTAAAAAGCACCTCATGTAAGATGCTTTTAGCTTCTTATTTGTTATAATACGGAACCCATTCATTAATAAATCATTAAACTAACTTTTGTACCGAGACCTGTTTCCCAAAAAAACAAAAATAATACCATAATGAGAAACCAAGAAATTCGCCATACCTTGTTAGGGCGTATAAATTGTATAATATAAAAGATTAACCAAGATGCAAACGAAACACCAGTAACAAACCACATATAATCGTATATTCCACCATCACTCATACCAGCACCGAATAAGGCTAATGCATTAAATACCAACAATAAAAACAAAAAAACAATATTGTAAATGTGAAAGGCCTTTTTACTCATAAACTACTCCTCCCTGCCACCATCATACGACAAAGAGGGATATTTAACCATTGAAAAAGGCACCTACTATTGTAGATGCCTCATTTTAAATCGCTTCAATTTTCATTATTTTACTTGTTGAAATCCAAATACCTTTTGCCACCTCAATGAATCGATTGACAATTTCTCCTGTTTCATCGATTAAGTCTTCCATAATAGCTTCTGCTTCATGATTAATAATGTATTCTTCGTTATTTACTAGGACAATTTTTGATTTCATTATCATAACCCTCCTACTAATATGGTACGATAATAATTACTAAAAAACCATTAAGGTGACGCTATAACTTATAGCCATTTATTGCCATTTATGAATTTTTCTTTCTAGCATCTTTAATATCTTCGTAATCTTTCTCTTTACCTGTAAATAGGTAATAAACTATTTCTACTGTCGTTTCCCTGTAAAAGAATTTTAATAATTTTACTCGGAAAGTGATGATACGTATGATGATGTCCATATACACTTCGTTTTTCAATATAAAAAATACGCCCAGCTTATGAACGTATTTAATAAATTATTCTTATTTTTATAGTGAATCCAAATACTTAATAACTTCAGTTTTTACTTCTGGGCTTAATCCAAAAGGTCTCGTAACTTTATCAGACCTATCATTTATCCATATGCCGACATCTAATTCTATAAATGGTATCTCAATAGAAGTATCTTTTTTAAACTTTTCTTTTACTTGATCGAAGGCTTTATTTCTTGATTCTAAGGAGTCAAAAATCCATTCTCGTCTGTCCTCACCACTGACCATTAATTCAATATAAAATATTTTTCCCATACATACTCCTCCCTATCATATTACCTACATAATACGACAAAGGGGGATATTTAACCATTGAAAAAGGCACCTACCATTGTAGATGCCTTATAAGATTTTATTACTCAACTCTTGATAATTCTATTGAATTTCCATTTACACCTGTAACCATAAACATTCCACAAGTAATGGATACTTTAAAAATCTATCAACTCAATTACAAATTCAAACTACCGCTCATGTAATATTAAATGAGTTTAAAGGCAAAAAAAGAATAAAAGCTATCTCATTTAAAAATAAACCGTTAGAAACTCATTTTGCAATCCTCTCCTGTGCTAGTAAAAGAAACAAAAAAGACACCAAACAACAGCTATTGCTGTCATTCAGTGTCCTCCAGTTGGCTGGTAGAACTAATTCATTCGAAATATTCTGGTTTTATACTTAAATATGCAGGTCTTATTCCCTTTTGTTTTATTAATGACTTTTCTAATAGTTCATCTTTTATTTTTCGTATTGTCGATTCTGACAAATCCATCTCTTTCGCAAGATTTTTAATTGTTAGCCCCTCATTCACCTGGAAGAAATGATTTTGTGCTAAAATAAACATAAAATCATAATAGTTTTTCTTAGTTAATTGAGGATCACTTTCTAGTTTTTTTTCTGCACTATTTAGTAATTCGACTTTTTCTTTCAATTCAGCGTTCATCTCTGAAAGTGTCTCGAAAATAATATTTAAAAAAGTATCTATGAAGAAATTTAGTTCCCCTTTGTTAGAAATACTATTAGTCTTCTCGAAAGCCTCCAAATATTTATTTTTCATTTTATTGCACCCTCTAGATAAAGATAACGCCGGAATTTTCCCCAGGGTTTGCGATAAATATAGACTACTAATAAATCTTGAAGTTCTTCCATTACCATCATAAAATGGATGAATAAATCCAAAATAATAGTGTCCTATCGCTACTTTTATAATACTAGGTATTGAATCTTCTTCATTCATAAACTTTAAAAGCTTCTCAGTTTCTTTGATAATTTCTGCTTCGGGATGTAATCCTCTATGAATAACATTACCGTTACCAGACTTAGCTAGCACATGAGTAATATCTTCTCTGAAGATATCTCCATCCGGAAGTTCTCCTTCTTCAATTTCTCCAGCTGTGATTTCATCGTAAATTTTTCTGATATCCATAGGAAATTCTGGGAGGGATAATTTATCGTTTATTAGAGTAAAATATGACTTAACCATACTATTAAATCTCTTCTTAGACTTTTTACTCATTTGAACATTTTTTACACTTTCTGCAATTTCCGCTCGGCTACTTTTTACTCCCTCCAACTCGTTTGTGTTAAATAGTTCTTCTATCAAGCATTCAATAATAAATTGGTTTTTTGCTACAGAGGGTAATTGATTAAAAACCAAAGTTAAATCACCTGATAGACTATAGATGTTTGCTATCAAATCAATGATTTTATTAGTGGGAAGATAGTATAGTTCAAATATGTTAGGCTGATCAATAGGTTTAATGCTTAAATCAATTCTAGCTATAGAGTCGGACGATAAACGATGGTCGTACATTTTTTGAAATTCAGTATTATCGTATTGATAAAATAGTTTATATAAATACTTCATTTCAATTCCCTCCAAATGTTATATTTCAGTTATTATTACGTTATATTACCATCTAGAGGATTTCTATACAACAAAAACGCACATTTTTTGTACATAGAGTTATACTATTTTGTTCATCTTAATATTTTTACATGTTCTCCACATTTACATCTACCATGACCATTAGATTTAATTTTTATTTTTTCGTTACACGTAGGACAATTTATATACACAAGTAATACCTCCGAATGATTGGTATTACTATTCTAGTCATTATAATAAAATAAATACCATGTAACTCTAAAACTCCTCCCCCTCTTCCCTCCACATCCGCTTTACTTTACCTCGATGTGTAACTATTCTGTATTCTCCACACTGTGGGAGTTCTCTAATTTTCGCTTTTCCGTCACATATTACAACTACGCAACTGGATGGTATGTCCATTATATCAAGTTCAAGTATATTATTCTCTTTTAAATCTATAACCTCTTTCACAATTACCGCCCTCACTTTATGTTATTCTAGTTTTAAAAAGAGACAGGGACAATCTCGTCTATTTTAATGTTTTATCAGTAAATGAATAAAGGGATGTAAATGAAAATTCCTAGTGCTATAATAACAATCAGCATAAAGATACCTTTCCACCTTTTTCTTTTCCAAAATAAAAGCGAAACAATGATACCTTGTATAAATATTAATGAAGCCCCAAGTATAACTGTCCAAATTGATCCAATAAAGGAGCCAATCATATTTATAATGATTCCAACTGGCATCATCGCTATTAAACCGATATAAGTGGGACTTCTTTTGATTTTTTGTATTATTTTCCTTTTTTCTGAATCCGTAAAGTTATCGTATTCAACTAAAGAAAGCCAACCGATAATGACTACTATAGCACCTGTTACAGTAACTGTTCCCATGAGAAAACCTCCTTTAGTCATAACTTTTCCAAGTACTAATAAGTTCAAACATAGAAAAATTACTTTCAAACATATTTTCATCAAGTACCAACTTATTAAAACTTCTTTTACTTCCTCCTGTAGTTCCTCCCAATTGGGAAGTCACTTCAAGATTACAGCGTGAGAATGCAATCAAGTATCAAATGAAACCTTTAATTGGTAAATATAAATTGAATGATTTACTAAATCCACATATATCAGGGAATATATAAATCTACTTATGGATGATTACAAGCCTAGTACTGTTATGTTATTTCATCGTTTATTTAAAATAGCAATTAATGCTACAGTAGATGAGGAAATAATAACGAGGATTAGATTTAACAATATAAGTGTGGACCAAGATAATAAGTTAGATACTTCCTTACATCTGATGAATTAAATGTGTTTTTGGAGTATGCTAAAAGATGTGAGAATATCACAAATTACACTGCTATTCTAACTTTATCCTACACTGGATTAAGACGTGGAGAACTTACTGGATTAAAATGGGAAGATGTAGACCTGGAAGCAGTAATACCGAAAGCCCCGAAACCTTTACATACAAAGGTTTCGAGGTTTTTTTATAACAAGATGAAGCAAGAAAACGAACAAAGTTAGGGCTATATTTAGGGCTAAATAAAAATAAGTGGGTAGGCAAAGTGTTAGCTTTGAAGAAATTAAATACGTTAAATTTATATTATGTAAAAAGGCTGTTATATTGATTGATAATGTTCTGTATTGTAGAAGTATCCCATTGTATAGTTTAAGTTCAATCTAATAAAGTAAGATAGTAATGAATGTGAGGTGTAAATTATGACGAAGAAAAAATACTATGATAATGATGGAAATCCAATCAGATCAAAGCCTAAAAAGCCCTTTAAAAAATTTTCATTTTGGTTAATTGCAATTCTAATGATAGTTATTATTACTTTTGGTGCAAATACTTTAACTGAAAAGAAGGATGAAGTTGAACAGGCTGTGTCAAATGGTACAGAAAATATTAATGAGTCAAATAAAAATGTAAATGAAGAAAGTGAAACCAATAGTAATGAACAAAAGGCTTCTGATGGTGAAGACAAATTAGAACAAGATATATTAAAGGGTTATGATCAATTGGAAATTGATTATGCACGAATTATGCTAATGACAAATGTTCCAAAAATCGATCCAATTGAACCTATTATTTTTGTCAACAAGTATTCAGCTGGTGACCGTATCTTCACAGCTGTAGATTCAATTACATATCCGGAAGATGTAACTGTTTTATGGGGTCCCAATAATTCTTATAGTAATCATGATGTAACTATGATAGCATATTCCACCCAAGGAAATGGTCATATAACAATCTATCCAATTCCTACAGAGTATGAGATTAGTATTGAGGCAGAAACGGAAGAGGATTACAGAATGCTTGCTCAAGAAATTGTTGATAATGCTTATTCAACATATGTGGACCCCTCAGAACCTCATCTCATAGCTGAAGTTATAGATAATGTTGAATTTATTTATGAATAGCTCTAATCATTTAATTATTGTGTGATTTTAATTGGAACTCCAAAACATTTGATAAAGAGTAAAAAAATAAACCTACCCTAGTTCTCTTCGAAAAGAGGTTGTGAATTCTATATATAAAAACACCCCTAAAGTTAGATTGCAACTCTAACTTTAGGGGTGCAGAAACGGAATTTTTTTAAAACTTACATTGCATCATAATTCATGTCAATTTGTTTTGTTTTATCATCATAAATTGTTTTATCAAGATTGTTCGTAATTTTTGACGTTAGAATACCTGCCGTCATTCCTCCGCTAATATTTAATGCTGTACGAGCCATATCGATAATCGGTTCGATCGAAATTAATAATCCTACAATCGCAATCGGTAAATTTAATGTAGATAGAACAATTAAAGAAGCAAATGTCGCTCCTCCACCTACACCAGCAACCCCAAACGATCCAATGGCGACAACGATTACTAACATTGCAATAAAGGACGGAGTAAATGGATCAACCCCAACTGTCGGAGCGACCATGACAGCTAACATCGCTGGATAAATACCAGCACATCCATTTTGACCAATTGTTACACTAAATGCTCCTGCAACATCTGCCACTCCGTTTGAGACACCGAGGCCTCTTTTTTGTGTTTCAATATTTAATGGCAATGCCCCTGCACTTGAACGAGAAGAAAATCCAAATATTAATACAGGCAGTGCTTTTTTCACATACGTAAATGGATTTAATCCCGCAAAACGAATTAGTAGCATATGCACGATAAACATAATAAGCATAGCAACATATGAAGCGATAATAAATTTACCTAAATCAATAAATGTCGCAATATCGCTCGTCGCTGCTTTATTTAGCATTAACGCTAATATACCGTACGGTGTTAAACGTAAAATAAGTGTTACAACACGCATAATAATCGTAAATATTACTTCTACCCCTGTTGCAAACTTTTCTGCATAATCTGGTTGTTTTCTCCGTACACCCATATAAGCTGTACCTACAATGACACTAAATATAACGACAGCAATTACTGAAGTGGAACGTTCCTGTGTAAAATCGACAAAAATATTCGCTGGAATCATATTACGAATCATCGTCGGCAATGTATCATCTTCTATATCAGCAGCTCTTTCTTCAATACGTTGAATCGCTTCAAATTCTTCACTGCCCTCTGTGATTTCTATGCCATCTAGTTGGAATAAACTTGCTGTACCAACTCCTACTGCCGCTGAAATCATTACAGTGATAACTAATATTCCAATAACAATACCACTAATTTTTCCGAAGCCTTCTGTAAATGTCGAACTTGTAAATGCACGTAAAATAGCAATAAAGACGATCGGAATGACAAGCATCATTAATAAAGATACAAATCCATCTCCAACGATATTGACCCAGTCCATTGCTGTTTCAACAATTGGGGATGTAGCTCCATAAATAGATTGAAGGATTAATCCAAAAATAATCCCAATGACTAAAGCGAGTAAGGCCCGCTTCCCAAAAGAAATATGTTTCCGTTGTAATTGGAACAACCCAAACATAAGTGCTGTAAAGATTAGTAAAATAAGTAAAACTTGCAAAATTTCCAAAAAAAAACCTTCCCTTCCGTACCGAAAAGTAAATCATTATTTTATGATAACGACTAAGTAATTCTTTTCCGATTAGTTTAGTATGATTTATTTTTAATCATAGTACACATTGAATAAAATCGCAATATATATACACCATTTTTTTATTTTTACAATCATCTTAAGATCATACATAAAAAGGAGAAAATTCGTATATCTATCTGTATTTGTTCTTGCTATGTCGCTGTAATGCTAGCCATTGTAGCAAAACTTTCACGATCCATTAAAAATGCTATGGCACTCTCTTTCGACATGGAAATAAAAACACTAAAAACGAATTGTTTTTAGTGTTTTTATTATTATCTACGAATTAATGATAAAAATTCATCTCTTGCACGGTGATCATTCGCAAAAATTCCGCGCACGGAAGAAGTTGTAGTAGAAGAACTCGTATTACGTACACCTCTTCCACACATGCACATATGTTTCGCTTCCATCACAACCATCACACCTGCTGGTTCTAGTACTTCCTCAATGGCACTAATGATTTCTGTCGTCATTCGTTCTTGTACTTGAAACCTTTTGGCATATCCTTCCACCATACGGGCAATCTTCGATAAACCTGTAATACGTTCATTCGGAATATACCCAACATGTGCTACACCAAAAAATGGTGCGAAATGATGTTCACACATCGAATAAAATTCAATATCTTTCACGAGCACTAATTCTTTATGAGGAACATCAAATATTTTTTCTAAATGACGTTTTGGATCTTCACGGTATCCTTCCGTGTACTCCCCATATGCTTTTAACACTCGATAAGGTGTGTCTAATAGCCCGTCTCTTTTCGGATCATCACCACATAATTCCATTAATTCACGGAATCCATCCATGACTCCATCCGCTTTTTGCATAAATGTTGCTACCGCTTCTGGATTGTCACAATCTATTTGAAACATATCTAATAGCACTTTATCTTTTTCTGTTCGTACTTTATTATTTTCTATTGTCAATTCATCCACACTCCACCATTATAAGGTAACATCTATATTTATTTTACATTCACTTGCACATATTTTAACATAGAGTATCACGCAAATCTATTTTTTAAAAACGATAGTAATGGGATTGGTTAGAACCTAACACAATTAGGGAAAATGGATGATAAACATGAAATATTAAAAGAACATCGTTACAATCGCACCGTTTAATAAGTTCGCAAGTGTTGCGGCAATAAGCGCTTTAAACATCATTTTTTGTATCATCGTCTTTTTATCTGGAACCATTTCTAACAACATTCCGACAAGACTTCCTGCTGCACCAAAGTTTGCAAATCCACTTAATGCAAACGTTAAAATAGCAAGTGTTTTTTCAGATAATTCATCCATCATAACTGTAAGATTTGTAAAAGCAACAAATTCATTTAGGAACAACTTCTGTGCTAAATAATTCCCTGCCATCACTGCTTCATCCCAAGGAATTCCAATCACAAACGCAACCGGTGCAAATACATATCCAAAAATTAATTCCAATGATAATTGGTCAAAACCGAATAAACTTCCTGTCCAACCTAACAAGCCATTGATAAGTGCTACTAAACTAATGAAGATGACAATCATTAATCCAACGTTGATGGCATAACGTAACCCTTCTCTTGAACTTGTAAAAATGACATCAATTATGTTCGTTTTCTCTTCTTCTTGCCCAGCTTCCAGTTTCCATTCATCTTCATTAATCTCTTTTGTTTCGGGAATAATTAATTTCGCAATCATTAAGCCTGCAGGTGCAGACATTACGGCTGCAGATAATAAGTACGTCATTGGAATGCCCATTGCCGCAAGCCCAATCATTACCGCACCAGATACGGAAGCTAAACTACCGACCATTAAGGAATACAATTGGGACCTTGTCATATTCGCTACATACGGTTTGATGACGAGCGGTGCCTGTGTACTCCCAATAAACATATTTGCAGCTGCCGCAACGGATTCAGAGTAAGATGTTTTCATCATTTTTGAAATACCGCCACCTAATACACGAACAATAATTTGCATGATACCGAAGTAATAAAATAATGCAATTAAAACCGTAAAAAATACGATCATTCCTAATACGGTCACTGCCCATATTTTCACATCACTTCCATTTTCCGCTAAGGGACCAAATGCAAATTCTAATCCGACATACCCATAATTCATCACTTCTGTAATCGCATTAGATACAGCAGAAATGATTTTCATGCCGTAGTCCCATTTTAAAACGAGGAAACCAAAAATAATTTGCAAAATAAAACCAATTGTTACAGTACGTATATTAATTGCTTTTCTATTTTCTGACATAAGCAATGTAATTAATATGATAATCGAACAACCAAACAAACCCCAAATAATATTCAAAACAAACAATCTCCCTTTTTTGATAATAAATAATTCACTTACAGAGTGTGAGTCACTCCATAAGTGAACCGCATTGTTCTTCTATTTATATTTTTTTTATCACGTTTTTAATTAAGGTCATAAAAGCCTCTTTCGACTTTGCTGCAACGGCGATGACATCCTCGTGGCTCAATGGTTCATCTAAAATACCACATGCCATATTTGTTAAGCAAGAAACACCTAATACGTTCACATTTGCATGTGCGGCAATAATTGCTTCCGGTACGGTAGACATGCCGACTGCATCGCCACCTAATGTACGAATCATACGAATTTCTGCTGGTGTTTCATATGCGGGACCTGTCCACCAAGTATACACACCTTCACGTAATGTAATGTCGTGCTCCTTCGCAACTTCCTTTGCAATAGTTCCTAATGCACGATTATATGCTTCCGATAAGTCAGGAAAACGTGTTCCTAATTCATCATTATTCGGTCCAATTAACGGATTTTGACCAGTTAAATTAATATGATCTGTAATTAACATTAAATCACCAGGATTAAAGGATGTATTTACTGCTCCACATGCATTCGTAATAATTAAATTTTCTATGCCTAGCGACTTCATCACTCTCACTGGAAATGTTATATCATCAAGCGAATACCCTTCATAGTAATGGTATCTTCCCTTCATCGCAACAACGGTCTTTCCTTCCAATGTGCCAATAACTAATTCATTTGCATGACCGATTGCGCTCGATTCAGCAAAGTGAGGAATTTCTTTATATGGAATAATGGTTGCATTGTCCATTTCATCAGCTAAAGATCCTAAACCTGAACCTAAAATAATCCCCATTTCAGGCACTAAATCTGTCTTAGATGTAATAAATTGTTTCGCCTCTAAAATATGCGATGTTTCATGCATTTTATTGCCTCCTAATGTCTCTTTTGTACGCTATTAAATGTATCATAAATTAGTCCATAACAAAACCGTTATGGGAGCATTTTTTTCAAAATGAAAGGAACTGTTTTTCACCCTAGAAATCTGTAGTAATTTCTAACCTTTTCGACATGAAAACAGTGTGCCCCTCTAGCAAGAACTTGAACATCACGGTAGGTAAAAAGAGCTTCGATAAAGATGCTAGCTTTACCGAAACTCCTATCGTTTTACTACAACATGTTCATTTTCCCTTTTATTTCGAGTCATTCATTTTTTGATCTAATTTTTCTAGTTGTCTTTTCGCAAATTCACGACCACCAATACCAAATGAAATTGCAAAGGCAATCATGAATCCACCTAAAATAATCATAAACGCAATATTCACTATGCTCGTTGCAAAGTGTAATTGGTCTAACGTCATAAATACAGCAAATGTAATAATGACACCTTTAATTAATAATGCAGAAATAGTATTCGTATTTTTTTGTACCCAATTGCCAACAATATTCGCTAGTAGTAGTCCTACTCCTAAAATGACGATGGCGCTTAATAAGAATGGTAAGTACGTAATAATCGCAAATCCAATTGAATTTAACACTTTCAAGTTAATGACTTGGAAAGCCTCTACCGTAAAGAATAATACGATAACAATTTGAACAAGTTTTCCGACAAAGTTTGCAAGGTCGAATCCTTTACCATCTACTTTATTTGAAATACCTAATGAATCAAATACTTTATTAATATTTGCCCCACGCAGTAAATTCGTTAATAAACTACCGACAAATTTTCCAATATAAAATCCGACAACGATTAAAATAATCGCGACGAAGATTCCAGGAATCATTGCTAACACATTATTTAAGACAGATTCAATCGGTCGTGAAATCGTTTGAATATTTAACGCTTCCAACCCAATTGTAATAAACGGTATTAAAATAACGATATAAATAATATTCGCGATAACAGAAGATAATGTTGCTTGTGCTTCTTCTGTTTCCCCTTTATTCGGTAAAAGTTTGTTTACCCATTTATCCATATTTAATGTTGTGAAAAATTGTTCGAATAGTTCTTTCACTAATTTCGAGACGAATACACCAATTAAAATAATGATCGCGGCTGCAATAATATTAGGGATAAAGTATAAAAACTTATCCATCATATTTGAAATCGGTGCAGCAACTTCCGTCATATTTAACACACCAAACACGGTCGGTAAAAACAGAATAAATACTAAGAAATAAACGAGTTTTCCAATATTTTCCAGTAATGCATTTCCGCTTTTCTCATCAGCAACAAATGGCGTCTTACTTAATGCTCTACCAAACCCTACTTTTACTAATAATTTATTGAATACATTCCGTGCAATAATTGCAATCACCCATGCAAGTAACAATAACAAAATTGCTTTTATTACGTTCGGTAGTTCCATGACAATACTACTAATCATGTCATCCCACGTATACTTTAATTCATCTACCATTTTATACATCCTCTCTTTTTTCTCTTAGCATCTATTTCAAATGCTAGTTAGAAGACATATAACCGTCATGGAATTTTCTAAAACATTTTTTAATATGCAAATGAATAAAACAATCATTTTCATACGACTTTCTACTTATAATCGGTCGTATTTCCATGATTGTTTTTTTAAAAGTTTTATTTTAGTTGTATATGGTCCATATAAGTGTTTTTATTTGAAGAAATAGCATAAAAATGGTATTTAATGGAATTTATTATCCGTGTTTTAATCGTTATAAAACATTTTCACAAACACTATTTTCCTATACCGTTTTACCTTTTCTAGTTATTTATGATTATTTTTTGCATTTTTCTTATTGACCCGCCAAAATTCGTTTATAATCCTTGACAGCAGTCACATGTAATCCTTCATGATAAAATGTAAAGGAAAAAATTTGTCCTACATTATTTTGACGTAAAAATGGTTCTTTTGCTGTGTCACCTAACTTCCCACTTAATGCCATCTCTAGTTCCTCTACTTGCTTTTCTAACTTTTCTTTTATTTCATTTAACGATGGTGGCGTACCTTCCCAATCATCCGGTGACGTGTTTGGGGAAAAATATTGTTGAAATCGTTCGTCTATTTTTAATTCTATTCCACCATGATGTTGCAATAATGCATGTTGAACCACATATATATGCCCTAAATTCCAGCGTATATTATTTCGAAATCCTTCTGGAACGACATCTGCTTGTTCTTCTGTTAGATGTTCGAATTCATGTAATGTCATTTTGCGAATTAATTTCATCTGATCGAATAATAACTGTTCTTCCATATGGATCCCACCTTTTTTGATGATACATATAGTATACATCTTAGGATCTTTCTTGAATAGACGAAAAATATCTAGTTATTGTAAATCGGCTTATCCTCGATAGACCCCTTTATTTAATTTAATATACCGTGACGAATAATTTCAATATCGAACTCAGGCACTATCTCAATTTCGGGATACGTCTCTTTCCAATTTATTTCTTGCCATAATTGCGGATCATATGCTTTTATTTTCTCGCCCACACCAAGGGCGTCATTATTCGCCTCTTGTATTTTTTCAATTGTTTTTTTCGCTCGTTTTTCCGTTTGTTTCGTAATGGAGTCTACTAATTGTTTCGCTTTTTTCTCATCATATAAATGATCACTCGCATATTCATCAATTTCAATTTGTAAAGACACTTTCACCGTTACTGTAATATCATTATCTCCTGTATGCTCCCATGTCAGTTGTCGATGTTCATTTCGAAGAGAAAAATTTACATATCGTTTTTCTTGCCGCTCTTCATTCGGGTCTACGAGTAAATTCATTTTGCGGTTTTTATTTGCTTCTCCCATTAATGTTAACAACATAACATTTTCATCTAAATTTAACTTTCCATTCCATTTATCCCCATTAAGTAAAATCGAACCAGAAATTTTCGCCCGTTTTCCATCTTCTAGTAAAGTTATTCGGGGGATGATAATATCTTTTCCGTCACTTAAAATAATCGGACATATTTCTTGTATATTGTCGTCCTTTATAATTCCTGCCTCAGTTGCCGTCGTCAATAGTTGGGAATAAAAATCACTTGTCAAGAGTGAATACGTATCTTCTACTTCTAACGCATCTTTTGCTGTTCCTTCAACAATCGCCACAGAAGCATATAATGGAGCACGTAAATCACGGTAAACAGAGTCTAATGCTGGAAAAATACCTTTTTCAGCTAAATCTTTTCCAATTATAATAACTTTTGCTTTCGACCGGTCAAATTTTTCCGGGGAATATTCATCCGTTTTTATTTCCGCACCTTTTACCGTATTCGCAATAACTGAAATAGTTTCTGTTTTCGTCGATATACTTACTTGCCCACCCCCACCACTTTTAGCTGGAAAGGTAATCGTTTTTTCAATTTTTCCATCTTCCGTTAAATCATATCCAATTGCTAAAATTAAACTATGTTCTTTCAATAACCGTTGATCCCAGCAGCCAGTTAGCAACAACAATAAAATAATTGGTACCACTACAGAACGCATTACTGTTCCACCTCTTTTTTCGAGAAAATAAAGGTAATAAGAAAAAAAATAAGTGGTAAAACGACCATAAACGCAATGATCGCATATTGAAAATACTCTGATACGGTTTGCAATATGTATACTTTACGGAGTGGAATAGCAATAATATAACAAACAACTAACAAAAATATCGTAACAAATTGCGATTTTCCCTTCTTATACATATGCAATGATAAATATTTCGTTGCATAAATGAACATCGTTAACGTTGTTGCGACTAAAACAATCCAAATCGACGTAAATATCAAATCTGGTCGTTCAATGATTTTAAAACTAAATGATTTTACTAAATATAGAACAGGTTCAGGTACAAGTTTTAATTCTTTCGGACTTAAAAACACTAAGGATGTAAGAGTAATGAATGTATAAAAAATCGTTAAACAAACATTGGAAATGGTCGCAACTTTTAAAATTTCCCTCTTCTCCGCATGAACAAATATATGAAGGATTAATAATAATTCAATCCCTGAAAAGGAAGGAAATACCTTTATGATTCCTTCTAAAATATGGGGTACACCACTCTGGCCAATCGGGAGAATAAAGGTCAAATTCGCTTCTTTCCATGCATATATATTAAATCCAATATAAACGAGTAATATGACAGAAGTTAACACATAAAATTGTGCAATCGCCTCTAATTTTGCTGTGACGATATATAAGACAATAATCAACATTAAAAGAAGTAATACCCAGCTTGGCGTGCGAGGCATCATCCATGCACTTAACAAAAGCGCATATTTAGCAAGCGTCATACTTGCTAAACAAATAAAATAAAGGATATATAGTAGAACAATGAACTTACCAATTACTTTTCCGAACAATGCTTCACATACTTGTTTCCATGAATACGTCGGGAATCGTTTTATGATAAACATATACATAAAAATGATACATTGTACAACGACCCCTGTTAAGAGAACAGAAATCCATCCATCCCCTTTTGCTGTATTAAAAACGTCATGCGGTAAAGAAACAATACTTACTCCAATTTGTGTTTGAATTAACAAAAAAAATAATTGATAAGATAATATTGTTTTTCCTTCATTATTCATCCTGCAACACTCATTTCTTTTTTACATCCATTGTTTCCCTGTGGATACGAAATAATATTCGTTTAATCGAAGCAAAATCAAAAGGTGCTAACGGAAAGAAATAAGGTGTATTGAGCACTTTTACTTTGCATAAATGGAATAAAATAATTAGCGTACTAGCAACAATTCCGACAAAGCCGAATAAGGCTGCTGCAACCATAATTGGAAAAGATAAAATACGTAATGTATTTCCCATCTCATAGGAGGCTATCGTAAACGACATAATGGCGGTTAACGCAATCACAATCACCACAACATTCGATACTAATCCAGCAGTAACGACCGCTTCTCCGATAATAATCCCACCGACAATTCCTATCGTCTGTCCAATCGGGGATGGTAAACGAATCCCTGCTTCTCGAATAAGTTCAATCGTCACAATCATAATAAACGCTTCAAAAAAAGGTGGAAATGGGACCGTTTCTATCGAATTTTTCACGAGCGTGATCATTTCAAAAGGGATGATTTCAAAGTGATAGGTAATAATCGCAATATACGTCGCTGGAAAAATGAGTGCACCGATAAAGCTCGCTAATCGAATAAAACGGAAAAGGGTACCATCATATATTTGCTCGTTAAAATCGTCTGGTGACTGAAAAAAAGCAAAAAATGAAATAGGGACAATGCATGCAATAGCACTATTATCCATTAAAATTGCAATTTTTCCTTCTGTTAAATAGGCAGTCGTTCGATCCGGTCTCTCTGTATATAATTTCTTCGGAAAAATCGTCTTCACATGACGTAAAAGATAGTTCACTAACTCTCCAATAACCCTCACTTTTTTCTGTTGCATTACTTCCAATTGGTCTTCGATATATTGGATGGTCTCTTCATTCGCTTTCCCTTTAAGATAGACAATCGCCACATTATTCTCTGTTTCTTTTCCTACTGTTTTATATGTAACATGCAAATCTTCTTGTTTTAGTCGTCGCCTTATTAAATGAATATTGACATCTAAGTTTTCAATAAATCCATTATGTGCCCCTTGTACGACTCGTTCATTTTCAGGTTCGTCTGGTGATCGTTCATGTTCTTGTGCAGTTTGCAAGACGATTCCTTCTTGTTTTCCTTCTACTAAAACAACGGTATTTCCAAGAAGTATTGCTTCAACCATGTCTTGTATATTGGTTACTTTTTCTGACATTTCTTTCAGAGAAATACCAGCTTCCATGGTTGTAAGTTGCTGCACTATTTTTTGATCATCTGCCATCGTCTTTAACGAACAGACGAGTGCCTTCTTTTCTTGTAAGGTCATCATTTGTACTTGTAAATCTTCTGTATGTTGAAACACTTTTTCTAGTGTTTGTTTATTTTCTGCTAACGTTTCTTGTAATTCATCATAAGGCAATTTATTCGCCACCTTTACATCGCATTAGGAATACTTTGTGTAAAATCGCTGAAAATATACAAAAAAGCCTTTGATTAGATACTTTTTTCTAACCAAAGACTTTTCTATTTTAGAATAGGTGATTTTTTCTTCACATCGACGAAATAAACAGCTGAATTTTATTTCCTCTACAATTTTTAAGTTAAATTCCTTCGTTATACATGCCCCTTTAAGACAATGCCTTTAAACCGACGACACCGATGACAACAAAGAGAACACTAATCAATTTTCCAACACTTTTAGACTCGCCAAAGAACATCATATTCATTAAAACAGCCCCTGCCGTTCCAATTCCAATCCATACGGCATACGATGTACTCACTTGCAAATAGTTGAATGATTGATATAAAAAGGCAAATGATGCAGCAAATCCACCAACATATAATAGAAGAGATGGAATCGTTTTTCGTTCACTATATTTTTTCAATCCAACCACACCCGTCAGTTCACTCATCGCTGCTAAAAATACGAACAACCATCCCATTATTGCTTCCATCCTTCCGTCGCTTTTTTCTCTTCCATTCCTTCCGAAACTTGTAATCCAATCACTCCTAAAATTAATATCATCATAAAACCAATTTTTCCAAACGTTAATATTTCACCAAACAAAAATACATCCATGAATGCGGTGCCGAGTGTACCCGCAGCAGCAAAAATGGCGTACACCGTTCCAGTTGGTAATTGTTCACATGCTTTCGTTAAAAAGTGAAAATCAGTAAAAATGAATAAGACAATTGGAATCCAATGCCACCATAGAGAGGCGACATTAAATCCAAATATCCAAACTAACTCAAAAAATGATGTTAATGCTACATATATCCATGCTTTATTCACATTTTTTCCTCCTACAACCTTTATGAATGAATGTCATTCATTTTGAGAGCTAAAAAAGAGCGTAGGACATATTGCTTTCTACTTCACGTTACGTTGTCCTAATCGCTTCTCTTAACTGAATGACTATCATTCATTTTACATCTTTTTTATCTCTTGTCAATACGTAAAGCATCTAATAAAAATTGCTGTACCGCTTCTTTTTGCTTCATCGCTTCCTCTTCATTACTATGGTCATATAAATATACTTGTTCTGCCGCTGATTCCACTAATCCAATCAACAATTTTGCCATTCGTTTTGGAGAAATAGTAGATGTCACTTCTCCTTTTTCCTGTGCTTCTTCTAGTAATTGGCTAATCATTTGATAGCATGGTTCATAGACAATTTCCCATTCCTTTATATGTTCTGAGGAAGCAAGTCCAGCATAAACGACCGCTTGTACTTCGCTATATTGTTTGTTCACTTCAAAAATAACATGAATAATATGTTGTAATTGTTGTTCTATCGTTTTTTTCGTATCGATTTTTTCTTTAATTTGTTCCATTAAGACATGAACCATCTCTTCTGCGATTGCAGGCATTAAGGCCAATTTAGATGGAAAATAAATGTAGAAAGTACCTTGTGCAATGTTTGCGCTTCGAACAATATCAGAGATCGTCGTTTTATCGATTCCCTTTTCTTGAAATAATGTAATTGCTGATTGAATAATTCGTTCACGTTTGTCCATCATTACACCCCTATCCTATTCCTTTCTACAGTATACCGTAATTATTTTCGGCTATCAAAAATCTTTCGTTTTCCTTTTGTCGGGGCGATATTTATACGTTCTGGCGCTTTCCATATATATGCCGTAATGATAGCAACAATTATCATACACGTCGTAAAATAAAATGGATAATCTAAATTTATATCGAATAACGCACCACCAACGATCGGTCCTAATACATTTCCGATACTGGTAAACATCGAATTCATTCCTCCGACAAACCCTTGTTCATTACCTGCCACCTTGGATAAATAAGAGGTAATGGCAGGGCGTAGTAAATCAAACCCTGTAAAAATAAATACCGTAATAAATAAAATATATGCATAACTATGTGCCGTCGTCATTAAAAATACGAACACACCTGAAAACCATAAACAATACCGAACAAGTCTTACTTCTCCGAAACGTTTCGTTAATTTATCAAACAATAATACTTGTGTAATTGCCCCAACAAGTGCTGAACCAGTAATGATCACAGCAATATCTTTCGGTGTAAATCCAAATTTATGGTCTACATATAAGCTAAACAGCGATTCGAACGCCATTAGGCCAAAAGAAGAGATAAATAAAATTAGAAAGGCATATATATATGCCGGTCGGACGATACGTTTTAATTTATTCGTCGGAACGGTTGCAACCTCTTCCTCTTCTGCTGTTTGTCGCTCTGGTTCTTTTAATGTAATAATCGACAGTACTGCCGCTAATCCTGCTAAAATTGCTGCCGCAAAAAATGGAACCCTTGATCCATATTCTGCTAAAAATCCACCGATACCCGGTCCAATGATAAATCCTGTACTAATAGCAGCAGACATATATCCTAATGCTTTTGAACGTGTTTCCAATGTCGTAATATCTGCAATATATGCTGTTACGGCAGGCATAATGAATGCCGCACTTATTCCACCGAGACATCGTGATACAAATAAAATTTCCACCGATGTTCCAATTCCAAATAAATATTCTGAAAAACTGAAAACAAATAGTCCAATTACAATCATTCGCTTACGACCATATTTATCTACCCATTGCCCAGCAATTGGGGATGCGATTAATTGGACAATCGCAAATGCCGAGACTAAATATCCGACAACTTTTCCAGTTAAATGTAACTCATTCATAATCGTCGGTAATACTGGAATCACAAGGCCGATTCCTAAAAATGCAATAAATAAATTTCCTAATAAAATCGCCAGTACAAAATTTTTCTTTTCCATAAACGTCCTCCCTTAACGTAAATTAAACAAGAAAAAGGAGAAATTCACCGCTTCCCAATGAACTTCTCGCTTTATAAATCTCTTTTATATCATTTTTATCCTATGATAGTATACTATGAAATTATTCTTTTTGGCAACTCGATCGTATAGTTAATTTTCATTTTATTTTACGATTAAAAACTTTATTTTATTATCCAATTTTGATATAATACAAAATATTACATAAGTTAGGATGGTATACATGATAGATTCATTCATTGCAGAAAAAGAATTAGATGATATCGATAGATTATTATTAAAAACAATTCAAAGCAATGCTAGTTTAAGCAATGTAGAGTTAGCCAAAAAGGTAAACCTTTCCCCTCCTGCCACACATGGAAGAATGAGACGTTTAGAACAGGAAGGATATATAAAAAATTATGTCACGATTTTAAACCGTGAGAAACTTGGCTTTGACCTTTTATGTTTTATTTATGTCAAAACGAGCATTCATCAAACCGTACAGTTAGAAGCATTTGAGGCTGCGATTGTGGCAATGCCCGAAGTACTAGAATGCCATCATATTACTGGAGAATACGACTTTTTATTAAAAGTTGTATTAAAAGACAGTTCCGATTTAAAAAATTTCATCGGAAATAAATTAAGTTCACACGGAAGTATTAGTGGGATCCAAACTAGTCTATCATATGAAGAAGTAAAATCTACGACGGCATTACCTTTAAAGTAAAAGGTGCCGTCCTTTCTTTTTCTTTAGAAGGTGATAAAATATATGATATATTATTTTTTCGATAGGAAGAGATAAGTCATATGCAAACATGTGTAGAGCGCCCACTAAAAGTGACATTATTCCTTTATGCATTTTTTCATTTTACCACTACTTTTTTTCCAAATGATCTTTTATTGCTTTTTATGGCGATTAGTGGAATTGCTTTTTTTATTTTTACGAGTATTCATCTTTCGATTTCTAAATGTAAACTACCGTTTACTATTTTCATCATTAGTTTTATCGTAATGGTATCGGCGAAAATGAATATATTAGAAACATTACAAAATGGTGCAATCGAGATGCGTCATATTATCGGCTTATTGATCGTCGTACCACTTATAAGTTATGTGTTACAAGAAGAGCCGTATATTGAAGATGTCATGGGATTATTTTATCGGTTCATTAATACTGGAAAAAAGTTTTATTTTACTTTGTTACTATTTACGCAAATTATTGCTTATTTTTTATTATTCGGATCGATTACGATGATGTATCAATTCGTGCAAATCGTGTTACATGAAAAAACATCTGAAAACTGGGAATATTTTAAAGGTACTGCCCTTTTACGTGCCTTCGGATTGTCGACATTATGGGTCGTTAGTATCCCTAGTTTCGTCTATGCAGTCGAAACATTAAACGCTTCTCTATGGCTGTCAATTTTTCAAGGATTTATTTTTGCCATTTGCGGATCGTTTTTAGCTATGGTTTTTATGTCTATACGAATGAAACGTGCAAAAATGGATATCACAACCGAACTTCAATTAGAATTACAAAGATTATTAAAAACAGCGGAAAGTCATGATGTACAAGTGAAGAAAACGATAGAATTTAGTTTATTATTCGTCAGTCTTTTCGGGACCATTTTTTTATTGCATGGATTATTTCATTTTCAATTAATGGTGCTTATTCCCCTCGTGATCATCGGATGGATGTTTTTCTTTTATGTATGGAAAGGAAAATTGCGAAAGTTTTTTGCCGTAATAAAAGACTATGCTTCTAATAAAGTAGTTGGACAATCGTATCAATTATCGCTAATGATCTCTGTTGGTGTGTTAATTAATGCTTTACATGGTACGAATTTTTCCACTATGTTTATGAAAGGATTACATGCCATACAAGCAACCTTTCCATTCATTAATTTTTTGTATATTTTACCTTTTATTGTAATTTTATTAGGTTTCTGTGGGTTAGGCCCTTTAACCGTGATGGTACTCGTTGCAGGTATATTACAAAGTATGCCTCTTCCTTATCCACCTGAATTAATGGTCCTTGCGATTACGTCTGGAAGTGCGATTTCGATTTTCATTTCTCCTATTGTCATGCCTGTTATCGTGTTAAGTGCTTCAAACGGACTCGGCATGTTAACGAATGGAATCAAATTCAATTGGAAATTCGCCCTTAGTTTTTATGTCATGATCCAGCTCTATATTCAAGTGATGTATCAATTCGTTTATTAACATAAGGTTGGATACCCGTGGTGGATCTAAGAAGGATGAGTCACTTCTACGTCGTGTGGAATTATCTTTGGATAGTGTGGCTTCCGTGTATCGTGTTGCCACCTCTAACGTTATATCCTACGAACAAAAAATACACGCCATAGATGGACGTGTATTTTTTATTATTCATATTCTTTTTCAAATGTTTTCGTACTACGAACTGTATCAATATGGCGAACTTTGCTTTCAATAAATTCTCTTTCTGATTCTAAAAATGGTGGTAAAGAAAGTTTTTCCCCAAGTGTTTCATACGGTTCATCTTCCATAAATCCTGGCCCATCTGTCGCAAACTCAAATAAAATTTGTGGTGCAACACGTACATATAAAGAACCGAAATAAAAACGCTCCACAAAACCAGATGTTGCTAAACCGAACTGGCGTAAATGATGGTCCCATCTATCTAATGCATCTTTGTCCTCTACACGAAATGCTGCATGGTGCACTGTTCCAAATCCTTGACGTGCTAATGGCAAGTCATCTCGGAATTCAACAATTACTTGTGCACCATTTCCACCTTCCCCAACTTCGAATAAATAGAAATTACCATCTTTATCTATTTCTTTACATAATAATACTTTTTCTAATAATGCTTTGAAATAGTCGATATCATCTACACGAACAACGATTGGTCCTAAACCTGTAATCGCATATTCTAATGGGATTGGGCCGTTTTTCCATGGTATACCAGAGGCAACTCCTTCGTTTTTCTCATCTGAAATTAATTGGTATTGTTGATCATCCATATCGACAAATGATAATGTCTTTTTACCGAATTGTTCTTTTATACCAGTATGTTTCACCCCTAATCGATCAAAACGTTTCACCCAGTATGCTAATGCTTCATCAGATGGCACACGGAAAGATGTTTTATAAATTTCATTCGTCCCATGTGACCCTTTTGGAATACCTGGGAAATCAAAAAAGGTCATATCTGTGCCCGGATTCCCTTCATCATCTGCGAAAAATAAGTGGTATGTTTGAATATCATCTTGGTTGACGGTTTTTTTCACTAGACGCATCCCTAACGTATAAGTGAAAAACTTATAATTTTCCTCTGCACTACTCGTAATGGCTGTAATATGGTGGATTCCTTTTAAAGTCATGTTTGCATACGCTCCCTTTATACTAATGGTTGTAAATTTTTCTCAATTTCTTCTCTTCGTTCTTCTAAAAATGGTGGTAACGTAATTCTTTCTCCAAGTGTCGCCATCTCTTCATCTATCGCCAGTCCTGGACCATCTGTCGCTAACTCAAAAACGATGCCATTTGAATCTCTAAAATAAAAACTATGAAAATAATGGCGATCAATGACACCTGTAGAAACAAAGCCTCTTTCTTTTACTTTTCGTTCCCACTCTTTCATTTCCTCAACATTTTTTACACGAAGCGCTAAGTGATGTACACTACCACGTCCAGGGCGTTCTGTCGGTGCATCAAGCTCTTTTACGATAATTTCAGAAGATACATTTTCTAAAACCGAACGGAAAATGTGTGCATCTTCTATCGTGTCCACTAATGTATAATCAAACAACTCTGTCAATACATTTGCTAATTTCTTCGGGCGACGGACTGTCATTTCTACAGGACCCATTCCAATAATTTGATGTTCCATTGGGACGGTAGATTGATCCCATTTTTCCCAAAAATTCGGGACGTCGTTTTCCCCTTTATCCATAAGCATTAGTTCTAACCCATCTGGATCGGTACATTGAAGCACTCGCTTATTTCGGTATGTCGTTAATTCATTTGGAATATGATGTGTGTCGAAACGATTTTTAAAATAATCAATGGTAACTTCATTTTCGACGAGTAAACCGAGTTTCGTAATTGCATTAGAACCACGATGTGTACGCCCTACCTGTTTCATTTCAAAAAACGTAATAACCGTTCCAGGGCTTCCTGTTTTATCTCCATAAAATAAGTGGTACATCGTCGGATCATCTTGGTTGACCGTCTTTTTCACGAGGCGTAATCCGAGGATATCTCGGTAAAATGCCCTATTTTCTTGTGCATTTTTTATGACCATGGAAATATGATGGTGTCCTGTAATCATCCGCATTTGTCTCCCTCCCGATTTCATCTTACTTACATTATGCCATAATTTATCTCTAATTAAAACTATTTTGTTTCGAGATAAAGGATCCGTCCGAAAATGAACATCTAAGATTTTTCTTATACCTATTCATTCCCCGTTGTTTTCACTTATGAAACAATTTGTACATCTAGCACATTTTTTAAAGGAACATAGGTGCCACAACCATTCGATAATACAATTTGTCTCGTAAATCGTTCAATTTTCGCTAATTTTCCTTCAATTACTTTAAATTGTCCATGCTCATAATAGGTTAAAACTATATCGACATTATATGTTAGTGCATATTTTAAAGATTGATCAATCTCTAACATCGTTTGCTCGTCTAACATAGGTTTCTCTTTATATTCCACAAAAACTTCTTGCAACATTTCAACATGTTCTGGCAACATTAATGATGTCCACTTGATGGACCCACGGTCTTGTACAGTCATGATTGATATCCCTCCATTTTTCCATCGCTAAAATATTTTCTGTATAAAAAGTTCGAATCGCTTGCCTCCAAAAGCAGTAAGCAATAACTCGATTACCGTTTATCCCTAATACTTTTATTTCCCGTTTGGAAAATAAATTCATACGGCTTCGGTAAATAATCGTCCACGTTTCCCCTGTTTGCATCGCATCACGTAATAATTTTTCCATTTTCTCACCACCAGGAACGTTTGTTCTTATAATAACACGAACAGTTCGCAAAAACAAGAACAAAGGTTCGGTTTTTTCTCTTGATTTTCTATTATTCCTTTTTTATAATTAGAACACACGTTCTATGAAGGAGGAATTCTATGGATTATTCATCTTTTCCTAAACATGATGTGTTATGCATCGATATGCGCTCTTTCTACGCTAGTGTGGAAGCCGTGCGATTAGGTTTCGATCCGATGCAAGTTCTATTAGCTGTCGTTGGGGATGTGACTCGTCCAGGAAGTATTGTACTTGCTGCCTCCCCTACATTAAAGGAAAAGTATGGGATTAGTAATGTAAGTCGTTTTTTCGAGTTGCCACAAGACCCAAACATTCATATTGTTCAAGCGAATATGGCAGACTATTTACATGTTTCTATCCAAATCACCCAGCTACTCCATACGTTCGCGCCGAAAGAAGCGATTCATCCATACTCCATCGATGAAGTGTGGATCACTGTGAATGGATTAGAAAAATTATTCGGTGATCCTTTTACAATCGCCCAAAAAATCCAACGAGCTATTTTGGAATCGTTCGGCATTACGAGTGCGATTGGAATTGGTAACAACAAATTTCTCGCAAAAGTCGTACTGGATTTACATGCTAAAAAATCACCAACTGGTATTGCTTCTTGCACGTATGAAGAAGTACAAGAAAAATTATGGCCTGCAAAGGTCGAAAAAATTTGGGGAATTGGATCAAAATTAAAAAAACGACTGTATCATCTTGGCATTACAACTCTTGGTCAAATTGCTCAATCATCCTTACCGACATTAAAAAAACATTTTGGCATTATGGGAGAGCAATTATATTGGCATGCATGGGGAATTGATATAAGTCCTGTTTTTGGGGATTTCATTAAAACTAAACAAGATAGTTATGGACATGGTATTTCTTTATTGCGTAATTACACGAAGGAAGAAACGCTCGTCTGTATGTTGGAACTTTGTGAGGAAGCATGTCGCCGTGCCCGCACAGATCGTATGGCGGGAAGGACGATTCATCTTGGAATAGGATATGACCAAATGACAAATGGTGGCTTTTATCGCTCCAAAACAATCGCTTCCCCAACGAATATTACATTAGAAATGTATCAAGTTTGTGTGCAACTTTTCGAACATTTTTACGATGGGCATAGTTATATTCGTCGTGTTTCAGTGACCTTAACAAATTTAGTTTTGGATATGGAAACACAATTAGATTTATTTTATGAACGATCAAAACAAAAAGATATTGGATATGTGATGGATAATATTCGTGCAAAATATGGATCCACCGCTATCTTACGTGCATCTAGCTACACAAATGCTGGTATTACATTAGAACGTAGTAAAAAAATTGGCGGACATTGGGCGTAATCTTTGCGCCCTTTTTTTTATATACATTACCTTTATTTAAATAGAGGATTTACAGAAGTTCCTGCAATTTGATGGGGATGCTTGTAACTTCGGTGGGCATTCTTGCAACTCCGCATCATATTCTTGCAACTTCGCACGGCATTCTTGCAACTTCGCACAGGATTCTTGCAACTTCGCATCGCATTCTTGCAACTTCGTACGGTATTCTTGCAACTTCACATCATATTCTTGCAACTCCGCACGGCATTCTTGCAACTTCACAACGTATTCTTGCAACTTCACATCATATTCTTGCAACTTCGCACAACCTCTCCCCACCACACACGAAAAAACGGTACTAAGAAGCGCCCTCCACTAGTACCGTTTTATCCTATGCTATTTCTTATTGAAAGTGAACGAGGAAATATTTTTTTCGACCGCGTCGGATGATAGTAAACGTATCTTCTAAACGATCTGCACTCGTCACAGTATGATCTAAATTTTGATTTCTATCTCCATTTACATAAATTGCCCCATTTGTAATGTCCTCACGTGCTTGACGTTTCGATGGTGAAATTTTTGCTGCTACTAATAAATCGATTAACCCGATATCCGATTTTTCTGCTACATATGTCGGTACATCTTTGAACCCTTGTTCAATTTCATGTTTCGTTAACTGTTTTACATCCCCGCTAAATAATGCTTCAGAAATTTTAATTGCTTGATCTAATGCTTCCTTTCCGTGAACGAATGTCGTCATCTCTTCTGCTAAACGCTTTTGAGCAACACGCGCACCCGGATCTGCTTCTGTCGCCTTTTCGATTTCTTCTATCTCTTCACGGCTTAAGAATGTGAAATAATTAATGAATTTAATAACGTCTCGGTCATCTGTATTGTACCAGAACTGGTAAAACTCATACGGGCTCGTTTTTTCAGGGTCTAACCAAATAGCACCACCAGCTGTTTTACCGAATTTCGTGCCGTCAGCTTTCGTAATTAATGGAACCGTTAAACCAAATACGTCTGCTACCTCTCCATCTTCTCGCGTACGGCGAATATACTCCATTCCAGCCGTAATGTTTCCCCACTGGTCACTTCCACCAATTTGTAAGGAACACCCTTCTTCTTCGTACAGTTTCATGTAGTCATATGACTGCATTAACATATAACTGAACTCCGTGTAAGAAATACCGTGTTCAATTCGAGAAGCTACCGCATCTTTTGCTAACATGTAGTTTACGGTAAAATGTTTTCCAACATCTCGTAAAAATTCAATAAATGTTAAATTAGATAACCAATCATGGTTATTACGTGCTACCGCAGCATTGTCTCCTTCATCAAAATTTAACATGGTCGCTAATTGATTACGTAAACTATTTGCGAAATAATGTACTGTTTCTGTCGTATTTAAGGATCTTTCTTCATTACGACCACTTGGATCCCCAATCATTCCAGTTCCTCCACCAATTAATGCAATTGGACGGTGACCAGCAAGTTGGAATCTTTTTAATAACGTAACCGGGAGCAAATGACCGATATGCAAACTATCTGCAGTCGGGTCAAACCCGCAATATAATGTCACTTGATTTTCCTCTAAATGTTTTTTTAAACCTGCCTCATCTGTCGTTTGTTGTACAAGCCCTCTTGCTTGTAAATCTTGTAAAATGTCCACCATCATTCACACTCCATAAATAAATTAAAATAAAAAAGCCCCATCCCAAAAAAGGGACGAAGCTTGTTGTTCGCGGTACCACCCTTGTTATACATAAATTACTTAGATTCATGTATCACTTGGCGTTCGTATCGGTGACTTCACCGTCTTCTGACAAGAATGCTCCTGACTGTAATTCGTCCAATCAAATATGACTAACTTCCACCAACCGTTAGCTCTCTATACAGTGATTTCATCGACTACTTCGGCCATTCATTGCAAATTTATATGTAATTGATTAATATTGTAACAACATATATAAATAAATAGCAAGCCATAAGCATGCAATTTCCCTGAAAAAATTACAAAGTCTACCGCAAATATCCGAAAATGTATGATATAATAAGAAGTTGAATTTAGGAGGTAACATACATGAACTTTAAAAATATAACCGATAAAGTAAAAGATTGGTGGCAAAAAGGATCCATCCAAAGAACATCCCGTATTACATATGATGTCGTTTGGAATGTTATTCTTTTCTTTATCATCGTCGGTGTCATGGGTGTTTTCTTCGCTGGAGGAGTTGGTGCAGGTTATTTTGCCTCGCTCGTAAAAGACGAACCAATCCGGTCTTATGAAGAAATGGAAAAGAAAATCTATAATTATGAAGAAACATCCAAAGTGTATTTTGCCGATAATAAATTAATTGGTGATATCCGCTCTGACTTACACCGGGAAGAAGTAAAGCTTGAAAATGTAGCTGAAACATTGACGAATGCTGTGATCGCAACAGAGGATGAATTGTTTTATGACCATAATGGTGTTGTACCTAAAGCAATCGTCCGTGCAATATTCCAAGAGGTATCCAATTCAGATACGAAAACTGGTGGTAGTACACTAACACAGCAAATTATCAAAAACCAAATTTTAACGAATGAAGTATCATTTGACCGAAAAGCGAAGGAAATTTTACTCGCCATGCGTTTAGAAAATTTCTTTGAAAAGGAACAAATATTAGAAGCTTATTTAAATATTATTCCATACGGTCGAAATGCTTCAGGGGATAATATTGCTGGTATTCAAACCGCTGCAAAAGGAGTCTTCGGTGTAAAAGCAGAAGAATTATCCTTACCACAGGCAGCATTTTTAGCTGGTATTCCGAAAAACCCTTATGCTTATACACCATTTAAACAAAACGGAGATATAAAAGATAAGGACGGATTAAAGCTAGGATTAAACAGAATGAAAACTGTTTTAAGTCGAATGAAGCATGCAGGCTTTATTACAGACGAGGAGTATAAGAAAGCAATTGATTATGATATTACGAAGGATTTTACGAAGAAGGCGCCATCTTCTATTGAAAAATATCCAGCCGTCGTTTTAGAAATTGAAAAACGTGCAAAAACAATCATTATGGAAATGTTAGCGGAAGAAGATGGATATACATTAGAAGAAATAGAAGAAAGCGATGAATTAAAAGAACAATATGATATGTTAGCTGACCGCGCCTTACGAATGAATGGATATGAAATTCATTCCACCATTGATAAAGATGTATTTGACGCGATGCAAAAAGTAGCAAAAGAATATCCATATTACGGTCCAGACCGAACCGTGCCAAAAACTGGTGAAGTAGAACAAGTAGAAACCGGTGCTGAAATTATTGAAAACAAGACTGGTAGAGTACTAGGATTTGTACCAGGTCGTAACTTTAAAGCCGGTGAAAAAGAAGTAAACTATGCGACCGGATATGGAACGACTGGACGTCCTGCAGGTAGTACGTTTAAACCTGTCGCTGTATTCGGACCAGCAATGGAGTTAGGTGCTGCGCAGCCGGGTACAGTGATTGCCGATATCCCTGGACACCAAGGATATGCACCAAACAACTATGGTGGCGCATATAATGGACTTGTGACCGCTCGTGAAGCTGTCACATACTCCTATAACGTATCAACCATTGAAGTGTACAAAAGTATTTTAGGGCAAAACCCAGCAGATAAATTTTTAAAGAAAATGAACATTCCGTTAACGGAAGAATTAGAACAAGACCCTTCTATCGGTCTTGGATCGAATAACGTGACAGTAGAACAAAATACGAATGCTTTTACAACATTCAGTAATGGTGGAAAGTTCGTCGAAGCATATATGATTGAAAAAATTGTCGACTCAGATGGTAATACCATTTATGAACACGAGCCAGAACCTGTAAAAGTTTTCTCTAAACAAACCGCATATTTAATGATTGATATTATGCGTGACGTTGTAAGTCAAGGTACAGGAGCTTATGTCCCTAGTCGCCTCAAACATGGTGGGGTCGACTGGGCAGGTAAATCTGGTACGTCACAAGATTATCATGATGCTTGGTTTATTGGAACAAACCCTAACGTTACGATGGGTGTTTGGTTAGGATATAATACCCCTAGTTCGATTTATAATTGTTCCGATTGTGGAGGATTAAGTTATAGTCAACGAACACAACAATTATGGGTCAACTTAATAAACGCAGTTTCAGATGTAAAGCCTGAATTAATGGCCCCTTCCAAAAAACATGAACAACCGGAAGGCATTGTAAGTAGCAGCTTCTGTGCAACATCTGGTGATGCACCATCAGATTTATGTTCAAAAGCAGGACTCGTTCGTTCAGACATATTTAATAGTAAATATGTTCCGAGTAAAACAGATAATAGTTTAGTAGGCGGTGGCTCTACATCGATGACGAAAATCGACGGAAAAGAAGTCGTCGCTGGTTCGAAAACACCTTCTGAATTTACTTCAAAAGGAAAAGGTGGCTATAAGTTTAATCCTAAATTCTTAAAAGAAAAAGGATATGATCGCCTAGGTGACTTATCTGTACTCATTCCGAGAAAAGGTGGCGGAGGTTGGAATAAAATTACCGCAGCGGCTGGTAAAGGTTCTAGCTCCTCAAGCTCTGTAAAAGATACCGGAAAAGCCCCTTCTGCTCCAGGGTCTGTCTCAGGCAGCAAGAGTAGTATTTCTTGGTCAGGAGTATCTGGTCAAAATGTCGTTGGTTATAGGCTTTATCACGCAAAAGAGAAAGGCGGATCATATAAACCGGTCGGTTCCACCACAGGAACTTCTTTATCCCTTCCATCAGGTAGTGGAGCATATCACGTCCGTGCAGTCGATTACTTTGGTCGGGAATCTGGAGCATCTAAAGTTGTATCTGTAAAACCTTCCAAAGAAGAGAAAAAAAATGATGCAAAAGATAAAAAGAAAAACGAGAAAAAGAAAGACAAAGACAAAAAGGAAAACAAAAACAAGGACAAAAAAGAAAACAATAAAGAGAAAAAGAAAGAGAAAAACAAAGATAAAAAAGAAGCGAAAAAAGAAGAGAAAAAGGAAGAAAAAAAGAAAGACAAAAAAGAAAACGACAGTAAAAAAGAAGAAAAACCAAAAGATAAAAATAACGATAAGAAGACAGATAAAGACAAAAAAGAGGATAAAAAAGAAGACAAAAAAGATTAATGAAATAAGCCTTGGTACTTATCGTGCCAAGGCTTATTCTTTATACAAAAAATGCACCATACAAAAAAACAATGACCCAAATGATTGGATCATTGTTCTGTAGCTGAATCTAATATAACAATTTCAACACGACGATTTTCCCGCCATGCATCTTCATTATTTTCTTTCGTTACTGGTCTTGTATCACCATACCCACCAATTAAAAATCGTGCTTCGTCTAACTGATGTTCCTCAATGAAATAACGAACAACACTTCCAGCACGTGCACCAGATAATTCCCAATTTGAAGGATATCGATAATTCGAAATGGGACGTGTATCTGTATGCCCTTCTACTCGCACGTCATTCGGAATATTTTTTAATAATGTTCCTACTTCATCTAAGAAAGGTTTTCCAGTATCCAATATGTCCGCTTCCGCAGATGCAAATAAAATACTATCTTGTAACACTAATGATACCCCTTCTTCCGTACGATTTGCTGAAATAACATCCTCTAAATCTTCTTCCATTAAAAATGTATCTACTTGTTCGACGAGGCGCTCCAATGCATCTGCTTTCTTACGTAATTCTTCGGAAAAACTATCTTCCGATTTCTCTTCATCCTTCTCTTTATCTTTCTCCTCTTCCATCCCTACATCCATGACTCCTATTGTATTACCTTGCTTCATATTTTCAGATGGAATGTCAGAAGGTAAAAAGTCTAAAATCGCCCTACTTTGAAACGACTCTGTAATCGACTCAAATTTTGCTAAGTCAATTTGTGACATCGAAAAAAGCAAAATAAAAAATACTAAAATTAATGTAATCATATCAGAGAATGTTACCATCCATTTTGGGGCGCCAGATTGCTGACTCGTCCTCTTTCTACGCTTCATAGACATTTTCTCCGACTACTTGTGCAGTTTCCATTTCCTCATATGTACGTAACTCATCTCCAATTAAAAATGCACTTAATTTTTCTTCTAAAATTCGTGGGTTTTGACCAGATTGTACCCCGATAATTCCTTCAATAATAATTTGTTTTAAAAATACTTCTTCTTCCGTCTTAATCGCTAACTTACTAGACATCGGTAAGAAAACTAAATTTGCTAACACAGAACCATATAATGTAGTAAGTAATGCAACAGCCATATTTGGCCCAAGACTTGCAGGGTCAGATAAATTATTAAGCATTAATACTAACCCAATTAACGTACCGATCATTCCCCATGCAGGTGCATATTCTCCTGCCTTTTCAATGAGCATACGTCCTCGATCATGTTTTTCTTCCATCGCTGTTATTTCAGCATTCATAATATCATTGATTACTTCCGCTTCAATTCCATCAATCGCTAATAAAATTCCTTTACGAATGAACGCGTCTTCTATATCATCCATTTCATTTTCTAAAGCGAGTAACCCATCTTTTCTCGCCTGTTCGGATAAACGAACAAAAAGACGAATTAATTCCGGCATTTTATGATCATTTTTTCGAAAAGCTTCTCTGAACACGGACCAGAACAAGCGAATTTGTTCTTTTTTAAAGTTAATTAAAAGCGATCCGACTAATCCACCAATAACGATGAAAAAGGATGCAATATCCACAAAATTGACAAAGCCTTCCCTACCACCATTTGAAAGGATAGCAAGTGCAATCATAAAAAAGCCGATCGTAATACCAATTGGGGTTAAGATATCTCTCGTTTTCATGTGTCACATTCTCTCCCTAACATCCATTGTTTCCTATAGTATTATTATCGGCTATGTTTTTATTTTGTTGAGTCTCTTTCAATAATTCGATGAGGAAGAATAACATTATTATCTTCTACTTCCTCTTTATTCATATATTTTGTTAATAAACGCATTGCTACTGCTCCAATATCGTACATCGGTTGGACGATCGTCGTTAATGTCGGACGTACCATCATCGCAATTCGTGTATTGTTGAAACCGAATACTTCAATGTCTCCAGGAACGGATAATCCTCGGTCTTGAATACCGTGAATAACTCCTACAGCCATTTCATCTGTAGTGACAAAAATAGATGAAGGTTTTCCTTGATTTAAAATTTGTTCTACTCCGTCCATTCCACCATTGTAAGAAGATTCCTCTTCTACGATAAGACTACGGTCAATTTCTACCTTCGCATCTTCTAACGCACGAACATATCCTCTATACTTTAAATCATTCGACTGAACATCAGAAGCTCCACTAATAAATGCTGGTTGCGCATTCGTCGTTTCTAATAAATGAGTTGTTGCCTCATATGCCGCTTCCTCATAGTTAATATTAACAGATGGTAATTCATCGTTCACATCATGTGTAGCAGCTAAAACGACCGGAACACGTGCTGTTTTGAATTGCTGAATATGTTCCTCTGATACTTCTCCACCCATATACACGATCCCATCTACTTGTTTTTCAAGCATCGTATTAATTAGATGAAGTTCTTTTTCTTTGTTTTGATCTGAGTTACTTAAAATAATGTTGTATTTGTACATCGTAGCAATATCTTCAATTCCACGTGTTAACTCAGAATAAAATGTACTTGAAATATCTGGGATGATTGCTCCCACTGTCGTAGTCTTTTTACTCGCTAATCCCCTTGCTACCGCATTTGGTCGATAACCTAATCTTTCAATTGTATCTAATACTTTCTGTCTCGTCGTTGGTTTTACATTTGGGTTTCCATTTACTACCCTTGATACAGTTGCCATCGAAACGTTCGCTTCTCTCGCCACATCATAAATTGTTATACTCAATGTGTCGCCACCTCCAAACAAAATTGTTCCTTCTACTTGTAATAATAAACTAGCTAACAAAAAAACACAAAAAATATGTAAGGATTTTGCAAATGTTTTCATAAATTTTCACAAAAAGAATAAAATTAGCGTAAAAAAGGGAAAAACGATGGCACTTTTCGCACCATCGTTTTCTTCTTATCGATTAATTCCTTTACTGAACGTACTTACTTCTTCGAAAAATGTATCAAATGTCGGAATATCCATTTGTTGTTGTGCATCAGATAACGCAACAGCCGGGTCAGGGTGAACTTCTGCCATCACTGCGTCTGCTCCAATCGCAATAGCAGCTTTCGCTGTCGGCAGTAATAAATCACGACGACCTGTAGAATGTGTCACGTCGACCATGACTGGTAAATGCGTTTCTTGTTTTAATATTGGTACCGCAGAAATATCTAACGTATTTCTTGTAGCCGTTTCATAAGTTCGAATTCCACGTTCACATAAAATAATATTACTATTCCCACGTGAAATAATGTATTCAGCAGCATTAATAAATTCAGCAATTGTTGCAGATAATCCTCGTTTTAAAATAACAGGCTTGTTCATTTCTCCTGCTTTCTTTAAAAGTTCGAAATTCTGCATGTTTCGTGCACCAATTTGGATAACGTCAATATAGCTCTCAGCTTCCTCTAGATCTCCTGGTGTAACGATTTCACTAACGACTGCTAGATCGTATTCATCTGCAACACGTTTTAAAATTTTTAATCCTTCTAACCCTAATCCTTGGAAATCATAAGGAGACGTACGAGGTTTGTATGCCCCACCACGTAGTAATTTTAATCCTTTTTCTTTCACAGATTTTGCTACGGCTGCTACTTGTTCATAGCTTTCTACCGCACACGGACCGAATACGAAACGAGTATGTCCGTCTCCATATTGCTCTCCGTTAATATCAATAATCGTATCTTCCGCTTTACGTTTACGTGATACGAGTAATGCTTTTTGTTGATCGTCTTCTTGAATTTCTAGCCCTGCTTTGAAAATTTCTTTGAAAATATGTTCAACAGTCGCATTTTTAAAAGGACCATCATTATGTTGAATGATATGATTTAACATGTCCCTCTCACGTACGGGGTCAAAACGTCGTGTACTCTGTTTCCCTTTAATTTCCCCGATTTGTCGTACAATTTCTGCACGTTTATTAATCAAATCTAGTAAATCTAGATTCAATTCATCTAGCTGTGCTCGTAATGTTTCCATCTTTCCGTTACTCATTTAAAAATGCCACTCCTTTGAATTTATTAACAATTACGACAATTATAACGAAATTTGTGTAGTTTGTCACATATTTGCATTCAAAAAATACTATAATAAAAATAATAGACTGTATGGAAACGGAATCAATGATGACTTTGCTCAGGATTCTTGCAACTTTGGGTTGGAATCTTGCAACTTTGACTGGGATTCTTGCAACTTCGACTGGGATTCTTGCAACTTTGCACGGGATTCTTGCAACTTCGACCGATATTCTTGCAACTTTGCCTAGGATTCTTGCAACTTCGACTGGGATTCTTGCAACTTCGACCGATATTCTTGCAACTTTGCCTCGTATTCTTGCAACTTCGACCGATATTCTTGCAACTTTGCCTGGGATTCTTGCAACTTCGGCCTGTATTCTTGCAACTTCGACCTGCATTCTTGCAACTTTGACTGATATTCTTGCAACTTTACCCGATATTCTTGCAACTTTTTTGTCGTATTTTTTATGCCACGCTAAAAAGGACCCCACTGGCATAGCTAGAGGGTTTTCAAGTGCACAAAAAACAAAAAACACCCCCTTCGCTATATTTTGGTCTCACGAATGGGGTGCATATCCATACTATGTTGCAAGCTTCTTCTTTTCGATTAGTCTTTTAAATCTTCAATCTTTTCTTCTAAATCTTCAATCTTTTCTTCTGCTTTATCGAGTACTTCGTTTTTCTTTTCTTTCACTTCTTTTTTCGCCTTAGCAGCTTTCTTCTCTGCTTCCGCTTTAATTTCTTCTGCTTTTTTTTCAGCCTTTTCTTTTACATCTTCTGCTCTGTCTTCAGCATCTTTCTTTGCGCGTTTTACTTTGCCTTTTGCTTCTTCAAATTTATCTTCAGCTGCATTTTTTACATCTTCTGCTCTGTCTTCAGCATCTTTCTTCGCGCGTTTTATTTTGCCTTTTGCTTCTTTAAATTTATCTTCAGCTGCATCTTTCACATCTTCTGCTCTTTCTTCAGCATCTTTTTTCGCGCGTTTTACTTTGCCTTTTGCTTCTTTAAATTTATCTTCAGCTGCATCTTTCACATCTTCTGCTTTTTCTTCAACATCTTTTTTCGCGCGTTTTATTTTGCCTTTTGCTTCATCAAATTTATCTTCGGCTGCATCTTTCACATCTTCTGCTTTATCCTTTGCTTTGCCACCAATTTCTTTTGCCTTTTCTGTTACATCTTTTGCGATATTTTTTGATTTTCCTGCAACGTCTTTCGTAAAGCTTGTCGTAGAATCTACCGTTTTTTTCGTTACATCAGCAGTTTTTTCTTTTAATTCAATACCTTTTTCTTTCGCAACCATACCATATTCCGTTCCTTTCTCTACCGCTACATCTTTCCACTCGTCCACTTTATCGAACGCTTGTTTTGTACCAGTACTAAGATCTTCACGTAACTCTCTACCAGTTTTCGGTGCAAATGCTAATGCTACTGCAGCTCCAACTACTCCACCAAGAAATGCTCCTAGAAAAAAACTACCACTATTGTTCTCGCTCACGAAATATTCCTCCTTAATTTTTACGGTTCTTAAAGACATTTACTATTGCCGAAGTCCATTTAACAGCTTCTTCTGCTTTCTCACTATCAACATCTGCTGCTTTATTTACAGTGTTTGATAATTTTTTCATTGATAATGTTAAATTGTGGAATGTTTCCCCAACTTCATGAACACCATCAAATACGCTGTTTAATCGATCAACTTTATAGTTTACATCTTCCGCTAAATCATTCGTTTTTTGTAATAATAAAGTCGTTTCCGTCGTAATACCTTCTACTTGTTTCTCCATTGATTCAATTGTATCTGCGACATTATCTAACGTACGCTTTGTAGCTGTTAATGTTTTTGCAATATAAGCTACTAAAACGGCAAATGCCACTGCTACAATAATTACTGCAATTGCTATTGCTGCATACATGGTTGTCAACTCCTCTAATTTATTTTTCAAACGACTATGTATAGGTCTTCACATTTATACTACCCCTTACAACACCGTTCGAAACCTACTATATACTAATACTAACGCATTTTTACTAAAAGTTTCAATCAATTAGTGCATAAAAAAAGTTGGAATACAAATTTCGTCTCCATAAAACGATGATTCCAACTTTTTTGCTTATTTTACATGTTCGTTTTTACTATTTTCATACGCTTTTTGAAATTTTTGAATGTCCCCTGCTCCCATAAAAACAAGTGCCGCATCTTTATGTTTTGCTAATACATCCACATTATCTAATGTAAGTAATGTACCATTAGGGATCTTTTCTAATAAATCCTCGATCGTTAAATCTCCTGACACTTCACGCGCGGAAGAAAAAATATCACATAGATACACACAATCCGCTTCATTTAAACTGTCCGCAAACTCTTGTAAAAATGTTTTCGTGCGTGTAAAAGTATGTGGTTGGAAAATAGCTACCACTTCTTTATCTGAATATTTTTTTCGTGCCGAATCAATCGTCACCGCAATTTCAATTGGATGGTGTGCATAATCATCAATTATAATTTGTTCCCCTAATTTCTTCTCTGAAAAACGGCGCTTTACACCATTAAAAGTACTTAAATTATGCATTATTTTCGGATCAATGCCTTCATAATGACAAAATGCAATCACGGCTAATGCATTTAAAATATGATGATTTCCGTAAAGTGGAATCGTAAATGTGTCAAAGTACGTATTACGTACATATACGTCAAAGGTCGTGCCTTTTTCCGCCACTTTAATATTATTCGCTTGAAAATCATTCTCCGCACTGAAACCATAGTAAATAATCGGTACATTCGATTGTAATTCATGTAATTTTTCATCTTCTCCACATGCAATAATACCTTTTTTCACTTGGTTTGCAAGGGATTGAAAGGCATCAAACACATCATCCAAATTACGGAAATAATCTGGGTGATCAAAGTCGATGTTCGTAATGATCGCATAATCTGGTTTGTAATGTAAAAAATGACGTTTATATTCACATGCTTCAAATGAAAAATACGTACTATTTTCATTTCCAAACCCTGTACCATCTCCAATTAAATAGGATGTCGGTAAACTCGTAGATAAAACATGGGATAATAAGCCTGTCGTCGACGTTTTCCCGTGGGAGCCTGTCACTGCAATACTCGTATATTTATCTGCCCACTCTCCTAAAAACTCATGATACTTAAAGAATGGCACACCTAATTCATGCGCACGTTTAATTTCAATATGATCTTCTGAAAACGCATTTCCAGCAATGACTGTTACATCTTCCGTTATATTATTGGCATCAAAAGGCATAATACGAATCCCTTTTTGCTCCAAACCTTCTTGTGTAAAAATAAACTTTTTGATATCAGAACCTTGCACTTTTTGGCCAGAGTCATGTAAAATTTGCGCCAATGCACTCATACCAGTTCCTTTTATTCCTATAAAGTGATAAGTAGTCATCACTAACCTCCAACTTATGATATAAAATTTATTCCCCTAAATATGGTACTTCTTCTAATCTGGGGTTCGGACGGTATTTACGCCCATATTTTGCTGAATGTGTGCCATTTAATAAAACATTATCCCCTGTAAATCCATAATTAACAGACAATAAGTTTCTTCCGACACCATACATGTCTACAGGTACATGTTTCGCTTCGAAATCAAGGATTCTTTCTTTATTAAATCCACCACTGACAACAATTTTCACATAATGAAAGCCTTCTTGATCTAAAGCTTCTCGTAATGCAAAAACAAGTTCAGGATTTACTCCACGCGGATCAAATGTACCTAATACATGTTGATTACGTAAAAAATATTTATCCACTAAGGTGTTCGATGTATCCAATCGAACAGCTTTTAATTCTTCCTTAAATGCTCTCGCTACTTTCAATGAATCTGTAATCACATCATTGTTATAATCAACGAGTGCCATCAATTCATCCTCTGGGAAAGTTTCTTTGTATGCTTCTGTTGCTGCAACGATATCACCGCGGAACATCTGAATAAGGGCATGTGGCATCGTCCCCATTCCTTTTTTGCCCCACCATTCATTCATCGCATGTGTCGCTTGTGCCGTTGACCCACCGATAAATGCTGCATATCCATCTCCCGCCTGTTGTGTATAATGGTCATCACGGTCCCCCATGAAAATAATCGGCTTATTTCCAGCCGCTTTTACAACATTATATACATTCGTTGCGACAGATGTTCGTCGGGATAAAATCCCATCGATGATACCTTCTAAATAACCGAAATATTGATACGGACCTGTCACCGTTAAAACTGATTCGAATGGAGAAATTTTATCGCCGTCCTTTAACGATTTAATTTCTAATTGTTCTGGATGGTCCGCAAAAGTATGTAATAAAGCAATCACTTCATCTGTTCCACACAATACGGCATGGTCTTTTTGAAAAAATTGCATCGTTACAATATTGTCTGGATGATATTTTCCAACGATTTCTCTCGTTTTTAAAAAATAGACAGCTGAAAACCAACCTTCTCGAATACGTTCATCAAATTTAAATGTTTTATTCGTTAATCGATCAATTTTTCCTTCTAGTTTTAATTCTATTTCTTTCATAACAGGAACTCCTCGTATATTTTATTGTTCTAATTGTGCTGTTGAAATTAAAACTTCTCGCGGTTTAGATCCGTTTTGTTCGGAAACAATCCCTTTCATCTCTAAAGTATCGATTAATCTAGCTGCACGATTATATCCTATTCTAAACCTTCTTTGTAATAAAGATGTACTCGCTTGATTTTGAGAAACGACAAAATGAATAACTTCATGCAATAATTCATCTTCTTCCTCTTCTTCGACATCAAGCAATAACTGTTCTTGTTCAAATAAATAATTCGGTTCTGCGATCGTTCGCATGTATGTGGCAACACGATCTACTTCCTCATCTGAAACGAACGGTCCTTGTAATCTTACACTTTTGTTTGCCCCATTTTCAACAAATAACATATCCCCTTTTCCGAGTAGTTTCTCTGCCCCTACTGAATCAAGCATCGTACGAGAATCTACTTGCGAAGAAACACTAAATGCAATACGTGTTGGGATATTCGCTTTAATTAGTCCTGTAATGACGTCTACAGAAGGTCTTTGTGTTGCAATGAGCAAGTGAATGCCACATGCACGTGCTTTTTGTGCAATACGACAAATCGCATCTTCAACATCTTGAGGAGACATCATCATTAAATCTGCTAGTTCGTCAATGACGATGACAATAAATGGCATCTTCTCATCGTCTTTTCCTTGTTGTATCATCTTTTCATTATATTTCGTAATATTTCGTACCCCTGCTTCCACGAAACGTTCATAACGACTATCCATTTCTTTCACTGCCCATTTCAATGCCATCGTCGCAGCTTTTACATCTGTAATAACTGGTGAAATGAGATGTGGGATGCCGTTATATGGAGCAAGTTCCACCATTTTTGGATCAATGAGTAAAAATTTCACTTCTTCATAGTTCGCTTTATACAATAAACTTAATAAAATGGTGTTAATACAAACACTTTTCCCTGATCCTGTCGCACCTGCAATAAGGCCATGTGGCATTTTACCGACATCTGTAATTAACGGTTCCCCATCAATTGTTAGCCCTAATGCGATAGATAATGGCGACGTTTTTTCTTTAAACTGCTTCGTTTCTATTAATTGTTGTAAAGTAACAATTTTTGGAATACGGTTTGGCACTTCAATCCCAATTGTATTTTTCCCTGGAATCGGTGCTTCAATACGTATATCTTTCGCTGCCATATTTAATTTGAAATCATCCGCCAAATTTCGGATGCGGCTTACTTTCACCCCTAATGCTGGTTGAATTTCAAATCGTGTCACAGCAGGTCCTTGTGTAATATGAACGACCTTTGCATCGATATTAAAATGTTCTAACGTTTGCTCTAACAATATTTGTTGTTCAATCACCCAATCCTCATCATTCTCTTCTTCTTCCATTGGGTCATTTAATAAATAATCTGGAACAGCCTTATAAGGTTTCTGTACAGAGGAGGTTACGGTTTTATGTGCCTCTATAGAATTTGCTTCTGTTCGTTGTGCAAATGATGGCGTTGCTATCGTTTCTTGTTGGATCGGCTCGATCATTGGCGGATCCTTTTCTACAGGCAATTCGTATTCTACTTTTTCCTCTACCTCTTCCAGCACGGATGGCGCTTCTTTGTCCATTGTACGACCTTCCATCATAGACGATGTTTCCACTGCTGGCATTTCATCTTGTTCATCCGTGATTTGTTTTGCTCGTTCTTCTTGCAGTGGTTCGATGGTCTCTTTCACTGGAAAAACGGGCTGTTCAGCGCTTTTTTTTTCCTGTTCTTGTTCGACAGTTCGTCGATTGAATATACGATCTAACTCTTCATGACGCGTATGTTTGGATAAATCTATTTTGTTTACCTCTTCTACCTGTTCCACTTCATTTTCACTATGTTGAACCAGTTCTTCCTTATGTGGCACACGGTCTGTTCGCCTTCGCATATATGCAGGAACTTCTTGTAAAGTCCTTTCCGATATATTCCGCTTTTTTCGTTGTTGCGTGCGCATATGTGTGGGACGTTTTGTGCCATTTGTTTCTGTTTTTCGCGTTCTTTTACTACTCGCTCGTTCTCCCTTTTCTTCTCCTTCATCTGGAATGACTGGAAAAGGAAAAGTATGATTATTTTTCGGATATTGATACATCACTTTCACATCTTCTTGTAAATGTTGATCCATCGTTACATTTCTTCTATGTGTGGAGTGATTGGTTCCGTTTTGTTTCGGTGTTTCTTCCTCTATCTCCACATATTCTTCTACTTCAACCTCACGGAAGAAAATATTACTTACTCGTTTTTTCCAATTTTCCCACATGTTTTCACCTGCATTTCTTCACATGGAGTATTCTATTCATTTTACCAAGAATTCTACCATTTTACCAAATCATTTTTTACTATTTGGTTTGTTTTTCGCCAATATAAAAATTGGTTCCAGTTTATCGCCGTCATAAATGAATGGTAACGACGTGATTGGAATTCTACCTTCTGCAAAAAACTGCATCGTCATCTGTGCAAGAATGTCATATCCTGTATCATTTTTTATATCTGCAACGATCAGCACATCTTGATGTGGTACAGCAACAGCAACTTCACCAATACTTTTTTCTAACATTTCATCTAAAAAGGATTCTTGTAAAATTCTGCTTGCATCATATCCATCTTGTAATGCGACAAAATGAAAGTCATTACCTTGTACGGTATCTGTTTTGTAATCGAAACGGATGGAACGTAAATTAAATAAGGCATTTTCATGGATTCTTGCCTCTGTCCATCCTTCGTTCTGTAACATTTCTTCATCAATTAAACGATAGGACTTCCCAATATCTAACGCATAAAAAATGCGTGTTTCTGCTGTATGTTCTTTCGTAACAAGTTTTTTCCCATCTTTCATTTCTGTTGGAAAAGAGGTCGAACGAATGACTGGAAAAATGCCTTTTTCGTTCCCAGCTAATGTATATGTCCGGTTCATCATTGCTAATGCTTCTTCCACGTGAGAAACTAGTTCATCCACCGCTTCTTCCCCACGTTCATTGTATTTAGCAATCACTGTCGGTAATGCAATGGAAAGTCCTTGCTTCGACTCCTTCCATTCAATACGAAATATATCTTTATCACGATCAAAAGACGTCCGAAATGCGTCTGTTTTTAACTTTTCTTCTAATAGTCTTTTCATTTTTAAACTAGTCATTTTCATTTTTAAAGCCTCCAAGGAACTTTTTTGAATAGATTGGTTCCATTATCTTTTCCATTTTACCACATTTTGTGCAAATGATTAATTAACTTCTCTTTTATCCCCCTGATGTAACGGGTTTTCCCGCGAAATGACACTACCGTTGTAAAAACTTCCTTTTCTTTCATCCAATAACATTTTTTATAGGATGGAGGGGAATTTTTTTCCAGTATGCTTGCATCCTATCATTTTCTCCATAGTATGTCACATTTTTACACGATTTGCTTAAAATCGGCGAGATATTGTAATTTTCTTACTATTTTTAGTATAATGTCCTTTGGAGGGATGTATTATGGAACTGACAGTATATTTAGCTGGTGAAATACATACGAACTGGCGCGAAACATTGAAAGAGAAGGCAGCAGAAAAAGGATTGCCTTTGACATTCGTTTCTCCACAAACAGATCATGACCGTTCAGATGATATTGGAGAAGCAATTCAAGGAAAGCAACCAAATAAATTATATCGAGATGAAAGAGCATCCGATGTCAACAATTTCCGTACACAAGTAATGTTACAAAAAGCAGATGTAGTAATTGCGTTATTTGGCGAACAATATCGTCAATGGAATACGGCGATGGATACAGCAACGGCGCTTACATTGAATAAGCCGACCATCATTATTCGTCCAGAATCATTAATCCATCCGTTAAAAGAACTATCGAACAAAGCAAATGTAACGGTTGAAACAGTCGAACAGGCAATAGATGTATTAGCATACGTGTATGAATAAAAATAAAAAAGTTGGGCCTTTTCAAGTATTCTCTTGAAAAAAGCCCAACTTTTTTATGCTTTCTCGTGCAAATATTGTCCATATAACAAGGTGACGACTTGTGCGAACATTTCTTGACGGTGTAATAATCCGTTCGTAAAAATGCCAATCGCCCCTTCATGGTGTCGTATATCATGTCGCTTCGTATAGGCATTCATTAACTCGCTCAATTCCGTGCCATTTTTTAACGGTTCAATAAATGCATCTGGCAAGCGAACACGTGCCCCACTTGCGTGATAGATGTCTCCTTCTGGCGTTAGAAGTGTTCCCCAATTACAAACATACAACTTCCCTAATGTTAGGATGACGCCCCCTTCTAGCCCGACACCGAAGACATGTTGCTCCATCCTTTGTGCATGTTTCGCTCGATTCATTGCCCCTTGCAATGTTTCCTCATCACCGAATGGCTGTGCGGCCACATCTGATGGGACATCTGCCCCGATCACGGTTGCTTCCGTAAAAACATCGGCCACCGCTTGTACTTTCGTTCGATTTTTTGATCCTACGATGATTTTCATTTTTTTAACCTGCTTATCGTTGACGAATCGCATCGACCGTTGCTTTGTCTGTCTTTTTGACCAATGTAACTAATAATTCTTTCGCTGCCGCATAATCATCGACATGAATGATAGAGCTGGACGTATGAATATATCGTGAACAAATACCGATAACCGCAGATGGTACCCCATCATTTGCCGTATGAACACGCCCTGCATCTGTTCCACCAGGTGAGACAAAATATTGATATGGAATATGATTTGACTCTGCTGTATCTAAAATAAAGTCACGCATGCCATGGTGGGTAATCATCGTACGGTCTTGAATACGTAATAATGTTCCTTTTCCAAGTTGTCCGAACTGTTCCTTATCTCCTGACATATCATTTGCAGGGGAAGCATCTAATGCATAAAATATATCCGGTTTAATCATATTTGCTGCCGTTTGGGCCCCACGAAGTCCCACTTCTTCTTGTACCGTCGCCCCGGCATACAATGTATTCGGTAACTTTTCTCCATGCACTTCTTTTAATAATTCGATGGCAAGTCCACAACCATAACGATTATCCCAAGCTTTTGCCATAATTTTTTTCTCATTTGCCATCGGTGTAAATGGACAAATCGGTACGACCGTATCTCCCGGTTTCACGCCAATTGCAAGTGCATCTTCACGGTCATCTGCCCCAATATCAATTAACATATTTTTTATCTCCATCGGTTTTGCACGAACAGCTTCTGTTAAAAGATGCGGTGGTATGGAACCAATCACTCCTGTAATAATGCCTTTGTCTGTCATAATTTGGACGCGTTGTGCAAGCATAACTTGATTCCACCAACCACCTAAAGGTTGGAAACGTAACATCCCATTTTCTGTAATTTGTGTAATCATAAATCCGACTTCATCCATATGCCCTGCGACCATCACTCGTGGCCCTTCCCCATGTCTGACTCCAAATACACTACCTAAATTGTCATAAACAAGCTCATCCGCATATGTTTCTAATTCTGTCGCCATAAATTCACGAACACGCACCTCATCTCCTGGTGCTCCTTGTAATTCCGTTAACGTACGAAACATTTCTAACGTATCTTTTTGCATCCTTTTCACTCACTTTCTTTATCTCTACTCTAATTTTACACATAATTTAACTATTTTGTCATACATTTGCTATGAAACGATTGATTTTATCATGTATAATGGAAAAGGAAGGAAATTAATTTCGAGGTGAAAAAATTGAAGCGTAGAAATATATTAATTGCTGCTGGAATTGGTGTTGTCATTGGCTACTTATTAAACAACAATGCGAAAAAACTTACTCCAGAAAAAGCGTTAGAAACAGCGAAGGAAACATTCCAAAAAAATGGTCCAATCAATGGGTCATGGATTTATATGAAGCCGAAACGTTTAGAGAAAAACGGCATCATATATGATACGTATCGTGGTGGGATTAGCCGCAATATTGACGGTGAAAATAAACAATTCGATTTTTACATCGATATCGAGACTGGTGCCATTATCGACGCAGAACCAGTCGTCGCATAATATAAATAATAGAAAGGTTGGCAAAAGAACTTGCCAACCTTTTTTCTTACATAAGCGTGATTCTATATTATATCGAGCGAAACACCTATTTATTCATACGCATGTCTCGTACGTTCGATTTGTTCCACGACATTTCCAGCTGGATCAAATTTTATGGCACGATAATATGCATCATGGTAAAACGTATACCATGCACTACGCTCATACCCGTACGCCATCCACTTTTCCTTTTCATGTACAGAAGTCACTGGATAATCATCGTAAGCCATTGCCCATAATTTGTTTTGATGTCCATGTGTTGCCATTAAATCGGCCATATGTATAAAACAATCATCTCCATCTTCAAACAATAAAATAGCATGTCCATCACTATGTCCACCTGTGTGAATCATTTTCAGTTCATCTGTTATATTTATTTCCCCTTGGAATGGTTGTACTTGATCTACGATAGGCTCCCAGTTCATTGGCCAATAAGTATTAATCGAGCGAATATTCGGGTTACGCATTTCATTCCATTCCACATCCGACGTAAAAATTGGCACGTCAGGGAAAATCGATTCATACGTGTCTCCTACTTTTTTCGTTAATCCACACGCATGGTCAAAATGTAAATGAGTCATTAAAATCGCATCGATATCGCTTACATGTAAACCGACTTTTTGTAAGTCACGTTCTAAAAACGATTCTTCTAATACCCCAAAATTACGTAGCTGCTTCTCCGTTAGTTTGCCATTTCCCATTCCAGTATCGACTAAGAAATTTTTTCCATCGACTTGAATAAGGATTGGATCTGTACGTAATTCAATTTGGTTCTTATCATTGACAGGATATTTTCTCGACCACAATGCTTTCGGTACAACACCGAACATCGCACCACCATCAAGGAAGTTCACACCACCATTGAGCCATGTTAATGTTGCTTTGCCTACTTTTAATTGTTCCATTTTATTCCTCCTTCACATGAATAATACGTATATTATATCAAACAATGGCAAAAATACATATGAGGGGATGATAAAATGTGTCTCACGGTTCATAATCAACTAACATTATTACACGACTTATTAGATGAACAATTAATGTATAAAACCGTTGAATTAGAAGAATATCGCCAAATAAAAAAATTGGTACAATGTATAAGTTGTAATAAACAAACAGCCCAAGCATTGGAAAATATTTTACCTGAAATTTATTCCTACAGTTTAAAAGGAGAACGTGTTCAATCGTATATGGACCATATTATGACGAATGAACAGGCCATTAAAAAATGGTTGCAAACAATCAAAAAAGCAAGGAAGACTATTTCCTAGCCCCTTGCTTTAGACAAAACTTATGCTTCCTCATCAGCGACGGTTTTAAACTCGTCATCATCTTTTTCCCATTCTGGCCGTCTGACAGCGGTTGTTTGACAATGACGTAATAAAGCTTCCATTGCCTTTAATTGCACATTTTTCAATGGGGAATGTAACGCTTTTTTTTCGTCCATCCAATCTTCGTACTCATTTTTTCCGACAAGTTTTGTCTGGTATGGTGCTGTGTCATATAAAAAGTAATTGGATTCTGCCATCACCGTTTTCTGAATCGGTATATCGACACCATACTTATTTAAAATGCTTCGAACGACATGTTCTGTCCGCTTCAACGCAATAGTCGGATCAATTAATGTTGTCGTCTTTTCTTCTGTTTCCACCTTCCAAACTCTCTCACCTGTCATGACAATTCTCGCATTATGCGGTGCATCCACAATCGTCAAAATTTCAATCCCAATTGGACTAATAATAATAATTTCACTTTCAAATGGCGCATTTTTTACATAAAAAATCGGGTAATACATAATGAGATAAATATCTGGTAAACGTTGTAACAATGTTTTTAATTTTTCTTCATACATATAGTTTTTATCTGTAAAAGAAGTATGAGTAATCGTCGATGTTGCCCACTTTAATTGAAAAGGCATTAATTGATTTAAAAAATACGTAATTAACTGCTTTTTCGTCGTTGGCAATGTTCGAATGAACCTTTCTTCCAATACAGACGTCTCTTTTTTCTTAAAAAATTTCCATAAAAATTGCTTCTTTTCCGCTTTCGTTTCGCTTGCTGTTTTCTCTTCCTCATACGGAACTTGTCCCAATAATTCTAATTCATTTTCTTCTTCCCATTGGCGCATTAGTTGTTCCCAATGCTCTTGTTTCAAACGAATAAACTGTGTAGGATAATGAAAGGCTTTTGTTTCATATCTAGTTATGTAATCGAGTAATTTTACTAATTGAGCCATTTCACCCACCCTCTCATGTTATTTTAAATTTGTGTAATTGCTGCTAATTCTTCCTCTGTCAATGGGCGCATTTCCCCGATCTGCAATGATGCATCAAGTTCAAGAGGGCCAATCGTCAATCGTTTCAAATACGTTACTTCCATTCCAATCGCTTGAAACATACGCTTCACTTGATGGAACTTCCCTTCACAAATCGACAATGTAACTTCAGATGTTGCACCACTTTCCATAATCGTTATATATGCTTTTTTCGTTTTATAGCCATCATCCAATGTGACACCATCTAAAAATGTTTGAATATGTTCTTCTCGTACTTCTCCATCAATTTCCGCATAATAGGTTTTATACACTTCGTTTTTTGGAGAAGTTAATCGATGGTTTAATTTTCCATCATTCGTTAATAACATTAATCCTTCTGTATCTTTGTCCAAACGACCAACTGGTGCTAATTTATAATGCCAATACGCAGGATCCACTAAATCGATGACCGTTAAACCGTGAGCATCTTCTGTCGCTGATAAATATCCAGCCGGTTTATGCAACATCAAATATACAAATTTTTCATACAGCACTTCGACTCCATCGACTACTACTTCTGCTTTTTCTGGATCTATATGCACATTACTTTTCGTGATAACTTTATCATCGACCGTAACGAGTTTTTTCTTTAGTAATTGCTTCACATCTTTTCGTGAGCCAAAACCTGTATGGGCTAAAAACTGATCAATTCGCACGTTTTTTCCTCCTGAAGCGATTCATTATATTCATCGTACCTAATACATGTTCCATTAATGTAGACTTATACGCTAAAACTAAATAAACCATTCCACCTACTCCAACGCCAATCGCTAACATTACTGCTGCAGCAAAACGGCTCGTTTCGTACGGTAAAAATAATCCAAAGATAAATTTCATCCCCATAATCACTAAACCCATCAATCCACTAAATATAATGACAAACAATGTACGTTTCGCCGTTTGCTTATAAGAGAAAATAATCGATCGTTTAATCCACCATAAATTTAAAACGACTGCCGTTCCCACTGCTAAAGCTGTACCAAAAATCGATCCTTTCCCTGCAAACTGTTGAATCAACATAGAGTTTAAACTTAGTTTTACAATAAATCCAGCTGATAAACTAACTAATGCAAATCGTTGTTCATTAATCCCTTGTAAAATGGCGGCCGAAACAGTGAACAATGCAAATAATAATGCAACAGGTGCATACCACATTAATAAATTACCTGATACATCTAATTGATTCATCCCGAATAACGCACCATACGCCTCATAAGCTAATACAGATAAACCAACAACTGCTGGAATGACGAAAAATAAAACGATTTGCAATGATTGGTTAATTTCTTTTTCCAATTTTTTCGTATTTTGCTGTGTAAAGGACTCTGTTAAGCCTGGAATAATTGCCATCGATAAACCAATCGCAATGGTAACCGGAATCATAATTAATTTATGTCCATACATATTGATTGTCGCTAATGAAATCGTCGTTAATTCCCCAAATCCACCTAATGCCATCGCCTTATTAAAAGTAAAGGAGTCAACAGCTTGGTATAAAGGTGTCGCAATCCCAACAATCACAAATGGTCCTGCATAGGATAATAATTCAAATATTAATTCTTTATTCGAAATATAAATCGATTTTTGCTGTATCACAACATTTTCATGCATCTCATGCTTTTTCTTGATCCAATAATAAAACAATACTGCAACAGAGGCTAACGCACCAATAAAAGCCGCAAATGTTGCAACACCTACCGCAGAAACAATTCCTTTATCTAAAATTTTCACAACAACAAATGCTCCACATAAAACAAATACGATTCGAACAATTTGTTCCACCACTTGAGAAATCGCCGTCGGTTCCATCATATGATACCCTTGGAAAAACCCACGAACCACACTCATCGCGGGAATAATAATCAATGAAAAACTAATCATTTGTAACACTAATTTTAAATCGGCAACCGTACTCCCGTGCTCCGAATCGTATACATATTTTGCTGCCAACCATTCTGCACCAAAGAATAAAACAAGAAAGGCAATCATACCGGTGATCAACATTAAGATGCTACTTAACCGGAATATTTTAAATCCGACATCATAATAGCCTAAACTATTATATTTAGATACCATCTTGGAAACAGCAAGTGGTATTCCTACCGTTGATATCGCAATTAAAATCGTATATGGGTTATATGCATAATAATATAATTCTCCCCCTTGAGCGCCAACAAGTTCATTAAATGGAATGACATATACCATTCCTAAAAATTTCGAAATAAAGGCTGCTCCTGTTAAAAGAGCTGTTCCTTTTATAAGTTTATTTGACATTATTTCACCTACGTTATTTTTATTTCTACGCTAACCTAACCTATATTGTATCATAATTAAAATGACGTTCGTACTATGTTGAAGCTATCTTCATACCTAATTTTGGTTCGTATGAAAACTTCGTTATGGTTCAAACTAATATTAACTTTTAAACTAAAGGAGCATAGAGGATGAAAAAGCAACGATATATTTCTTTTTTCTGTTTTGCTCTCTTTTTCTTTTTGCTTTATTGTAATCGTTCGAGTAAGGAACAAAAAGCTTTAGAGAAAGAAAAAGATCAGATTGGACCGTTAGGGACATTTGGAATGAGTTAAATGTGACTGTGCGACATACATCATAAAAAAAGAAGCCTACAAATACAATTTGTGGGCTTCTTTACAC